>DATJEJ010000189.1:0-26872 GCA_035496795.1 Candidatus Omnitrophota bacterium | reverse complement strand
CCTTTCCGCAGCGTCATCATGTCGAAGACGGTCCCGTCCTCCTGGATCGCGCGCAGCGTGAGCGAATCCCCGGCGACGTCCACGGACACGAGATGGAAGATGCTGCGCGACAGCGCCTCGTAGGGCGCCGGAGCGGTGAGCGCGTAGAGCGCGCGGCCGCCGCCCCCGGCGACGACATAGACCGGCCCGTGCGGATTGAAGTAGGCGGGCTCCTGGACCTGGTCCACCGCGGTCCCGGAGACGATGGGATAGGTCCGCGTGTAGAAGTGGTTGTGCCCCTGGAAGACCATGTCCACGCCGCGCGCGAGGAAGATCGGCTCGAGCGACGCGGCGATGGCTGCATCCCCTCCATGCCCGCCTCCGTTCGAGTACATCGGCACGTGGAAGAAGACGAACTTCCAGGGCTTCGTGCTCGCGGCAAGGTCGGCGTCCAGCCAGGAGACAGCGGCCGCAGGAGGCGCGACGTTCTCGTTCACGACTTCGATCGCCGCGAAATGCGCGTTGGAGTAGTCGAAGGAGTAGCTGCGCTCCGGCCCGGAGGCGAAGTTCTGCGGCAGGTAGAAGGCGCTCACGAAGGACGCGCCGCCGTCATAGTAGGTGTCGTGATTGCCGAGAACGGGATAGAAGGGGACGCGCTTCAGGGTCGGACGGTAGACGTTGAAGTAGTAGGGGGTGAAATTGAACGGCTCCCCCTGCTCGTAGATAATGTCGCCGGTGAGGATCGCGAGATCGGCGTTCAGCGTGTCGGCGCGCGCCGCGATCAGCCGCTGGTCGGCGGTCGCGGTGCCCAGATCGCCGAACGCGAGGAAGCGGAAGGGTTCTGTAGCGACGGGCGCCGTCCGGAACGCCCCCGCGTCGAGCGTGTCGGTGTTGGAGACCACCTTGTAGCGGTAGCGCGTCGCGGGCGAAAGGCCGCTGAGCGGGACGGCGTGATCGGCGACCGTGCCGGGCTGCGTGGCCTGGAGCGCGGTGCTCCAGTCGGTCACGGGATCGACGCCGTACAGGACCCTGCCCGAGGACGCGACGTCGGTCTGCCAGGCCACCAGCATCGAGGTCGAGGTCTGGAGCGAGAGCCAGGGGTGGCGCGTGAAGACCAGCGCGCGCGCCGGGGTCGGCGCGGCGCCCAGCGATGCCAGGAGCACCATCAGGATCCGGAGGCCGCGCCGCGTGGTCATGAACGAAGCATAAACAAAACCCCGGCCGAGGGCGACCGGGGTCGAAAGATGGTGGAGGCGGAGGGAATTGAACCCTCGTCCGAAAGCGGCTCCTGTAGGACCAGCTACGCGCGTAGTCCGCTGTTTCAGCCTTCGCGGTCCCAGACACAAGCGGACAAGGTCACGGTACCGCTATCCCGATGTTGTCTCGCCCTCTCGACTCAGGCGGATCTCGAGGGCCAGCCCACCTTCATGACGCTCGTTCCGGCCTCGGCAGGCGCAGACCGGGCGAGCGCAAGCGGCTTAGTTAGGCCGCGAGAGCCAATTCAGTATTGGCTTCTGTGTTTTGCCGGTTGTTTTACGAGGCCTCCGGCACCTCGGCGCGCGTTCCTAGATTCACCACTCCGTCGAATCCATTCGCCCCCATGATGACCGTGATGGGACCTACGGTCCGAGTGTACCACCGTGCCCGGAAGTATCGGCCGGACCGCTCCATCCTTTTAGACGCGCCCCGCCGGCGGCCGCTTCGTGGCCGGCCTCCACGAACTCTTGTTCCATCGCCGGTCCCCTCGTACAAAGCGCTCACCCAGCCCTGGGCCGCGGCTCGCGATCTGGTTATTTTGCAATCACTTGTCGAGCCACTGTTTGCTTGAGGGAAATGGCCCTCCTCTTGCGACGTTCGAGGGCAGAAGAGGTCTCACCCCCAAGAGGAGGACCGAACCATGAGACACCTCATTCGTAGGAACGGCCTCGCCGTCCTGTCCGCCGCGCTGCTGCTGGGATTCGCGGCCCAGGCGCAGGCCCAGACCGGCTATGACCGCCGCATGACGCGGGACGTGCTGTCGAAGCTGCACCATGTAAACCAGATGGAAATCCGGCTGGGGACGCTGGCCATGGCCAAGGGGCAATCCCCGGAGGTCAGGAGCTACGGGCGCCGCCTCCGGAACGACCACACGCGTAACGACCGGCAAGTCATGAGACTCGCGGACCGCGAAGGAATCGAGCTTCGCGTCATCGCGCCGGACGCGCACGAGCGCGCCCTGTCGCGGCGGCTGCGGAACGCTCGCGGATACGCGTTCGACAGCGAGTTCCTGAACGCGATGGCCCAGGGACACGCCCAGGTGCTGCAGGAGATGCGCGAGGCGCACCGGAACCTGCGCGACCCCGAGGTCCGGAGGCTGATCGGAGACACGCTGCCCGCGCTTCGGAGTCATCGCAACATGGCCCGCGAGTATCGCAGCCAGATCTGACGAGCGTTCCGGCTGCTGTACGGGCGCCAGTCTGGTGTACGGTTCTCCCCCGACAGGGAGGGCCGTCGCCATGATCACCCGGTTCACGACGCTCGTCGGATGTGACGTTCCGCTGCAGCAGGCGGCCATCGGAAGCCTGACCAACCCTGAGCTCGCGTCCGCGGTGTCCAACGCGGGCGCGCTCGGGATGGTCTGCGTCTACGGAATGCCCCCCGATGGGATCGCCGAGATCCTGGGCGCGACCCGTGCCCGGACCCCCGGGCCGGTCGGGGCCAACTTCATCCTCAATTTCATGGATCCGGCCTCCCTGCACGACTGCGTCGCCTCGGCCGCCCGGAGCGCGCGCGTCGTCGAATTCTTCTATTCCGATCCCGACCCCCGGCTGGTCCAGGTCGCGCACTCCGGCGGCGCGCTCGTGAGCTGGCAGGTCGGCTCTCCCGACGAGGCGCGAGCCGCGGCGGGCGCGGGATGCGACCTGATCGTCGCCCAGGGTGTGGAGGCGGGTGGCCACGTGCGGGGACGGACAGGGCTGATTCCGCTGCTGGATGCCGTGCTCGAGGCGGTCCCGGACATTCCGGTGCTCGCCGCCGGCGGGATCGGCTCGGGGCGCGCCATGGCCGCCGCACTCGCCTGCGGCGCGGACGGGGTGCGCGTCGGAACGCGGTTCGTCGCGTCCACCGAAGCCGGCGCCCACCCGCGCTACGTCGATGCGCTGATCGCGGCCGGCCCCGAAGACACGCTCCTCTCCGACACCTTCAATGCCAACTGGAGCAACGCCCCGCACCGGTGCCTGCGCGCGAGCGTGGAAGCCGCCATCGCCTGCACGGACGAGTTCGTGGCCGAAGTCGAGGACGAGGAAACGGGGGAGATCTTCCGGATCCGAAGGCTCGGTTCGTTCACGCCTCGGGCCGCCGTGCGCGGGAACATCGCCGCGATGCCCCACTGGGCGGGCGAGTCGGTGGGAAACGTCCGGCGGGTGCAGGGCGCCGCGGAAATCGTCCGGGAGCTGGCGGACGATTGCGAACGGAGACTGGGACGCGGCGCCCCATCCGGAGCTACTTCAAGATCGTGATCCTGCGGGTCTCTTCGCCTAGTCTTATGCGATGAATTCGGGCGCGACCTCATGACCGAAGCGGCCCCGGAGACTCCGGGCAGGATCCACCGGGCGATCGACACGAAGGCGTTCGAGCACCCCCCGATGCGAAAGTACCGGGCGGCGGCCTTCCAGGCCTACGTGCTCATCGCCTCCGTCGTCTTCGTGGCGCTCGCCGTGGCGGCGCATTACGTGCCGTACTTCCGCATCGACCTCCTCATCACGCAGGCGTTCCAGAGCTACAAGGGAGCGGCGTTCGATGCCTTGATGCGTGGAATGTCCTGGGTGGGGTTCGTCCCGCAGGTGGACCTCCTGATCGTGCTCATGATCGCCATCCTGTTCCTGCTGGGCCTGCGGTGGGAGGCGGTCGCGGCGATGTTCGCCGCCCTGGGCCCGGTGGTCGGATCGCTGATCAAGCTGATCGTCGCGCGACCCCGCCCCAGCGCCGACGTCGTCCACGTGTTGCGGCGGCTCGACACCCTCAGCTTCCCCAGCGGGCACGTGCTGCTGGCCACCGCGTTCTACGGATTCGTCGCGTTTCTGATCTACGCGCTCCTCAAGCCGGGACTATTGCGGACGATCCTTCTCGTGATCTTCGGGCTCTTCATCGCCCTGATGGGACCCTCGCGCATCTACCTCGGCCAGCATTGGTTCAGCGACGTGATGGGAGCGTACGTGCTGGGGAGCCTGTGGCTCGCCCTCTCGGTGCGGGTCTATCGGTGGGGGAAATCGCGGTTCTTCAGGGATCAGCCGGTGGCGGCCGAAGCGCCGGTCAAGTCAGCGGGCCGGCTCTAGCCCGGCCACGCGCTCCACGACGACCAGGATCGTTCCCGCCTTCTCCTCGGGCTGCGCTTCCACCGTGGCCGGCGCGGAGATCACGTCGTAGCGTCCTGGCGTGAGGAACTCGTCCGCCGCGACCGCCAGCGCATACTCGCGGCGCTTCTTCACGCGCAGGAAGAATTCACCCTTCGAGTCGGTGAACACCGTCTCCTTGTCGATGTGGAGCGCGGCGCCCGCGATGGGGCCCCCGGTCACATCCTGGACGCGGCCCCGGATCAAGTTGGAGTAGAGACGCCCCTCCGGTTCCGCCTGCCCCTTGGATCCGCCGTAGAAGTACTGGCTGGCGTAGACGGTGTAGCGCACGGCGCCGTCCGGGCCCACGTAGCTGCCGAGGTTCGCCTGGATTCCGCCCGGCGCCTGGATCCGGGCGTGCAGCATCAGCGCCTGGCGGAAGGGGTCGCGGGGCGCGAACGGGACGTAGATCGTCTGGTATTCGGCGCCGAGGGTGACCGCGTCGAGCAGGAGGTTGCCGCCGAAGCTCACCGTCGTGTTGCCGGAGGCGTGGGTGGCGAGCTGGAGAATCTCGAGGCGCGGCGTGACCGCCTCGGCGACCGACCCGACCCACATCGTCGCTGACTTCCCCACGAGAGGATCGGAACGAAGCGCGCTTCCCTGCAGCCTGAGCAGGCGGCCGACGCCGCGACCCAGGGAGAGGGTGAGGCCCGTGCCGCCCGTGCCCGGCCCCCGGGATACGAGGAGTGCCGCGTTCGTCGCGACGCCGCGCACCACGCCCGAAGCGGAGAGCTGATTCACCGTTCCCGTGCCCGTGATGGAACCCGGCTGCGCGTAGCGGTTCCTGGCGGCCGTGATCGCGGGCCCGGACCGGGGACGGAACGCGATCTCGACGTTCTCCCGATCCAGCTCGGAGGCATCGGGGCGCGGCATCACGACGCGCCGGAAGCCGGAGCCGGCCACGGCGTAGGCCGCGCGAACCGCGAGCGGCCCGCGCTCGTACCGGGAGCTCGCGGCCAGGTATCCCTCCTCGGCGCCGGCGCCTCCGGTGAGAGCCGCGCGGAAGTCCGCGCGCGGCGTCCAGTCCGCGCCGAAGAGGCTGGTCATCCGTCCGGAGTAGAGGCTGCGCGAGGAAACCAGGAGCGTGGGCGAAAGGCGCCCCTCCAGAAAGAGCAGGCCGACCGGTTCTTCGGCGCGCGCCCCGAACGAGTAGGGCGTCGCGAAGCCGGTCGCCGTCGTCCCGCCCATGGCCAGGAGCGAGACCTCCTCGTCCTTCACCCGCACGCCCATCCCGCGGCCCAGGAACGAGTGCCCCGCCGCGAAGACGTCGGTGGGAAGGCCGAAGGGGATGGTCTGGTCGCCGAGGGTCAGATCCGCGCCGCGCCACCGCGTGCGCAGGAAGGCTCCCACGCGGAGGGGGCTCAGGCTCCCGAGACCGAGCGAGCCCTCGTACCCGTCGTCGCGAATGGAGAACGCCCCACCCTGGGCATCCTGAAGCGACGAGGCCCCCGCCTGGACGTTGATGATCTGCGCCGAAGCGGCGGCCGGCATCATCGCCGCCATCGCGCCGACGATCGCCGCGGTCCGGACGGCCCGGGTCACCGCGGGCCCGCGACCTGGGCGATCTTCTGGAGGGGGATGTCGAGGGTGAAGCCCTGGAAGCGGACCGTGACGCGCTCAGGATCGCGCACGGCATCCCATGGAATGAGGATCTGGCGCCGGCCGCCGGGCACGAGCGGGAAGCTGGGGTAGGGGCGCCGCTCTCCCTTGGCGGTCGCTTCGATCTGCGTCGCGCGCCCCAGTCGCGGGCCGCGGTTCTCCAGCTCGATCAGGATCCACTTCTCCGGCTCGCTGTAGACCGCCGTCGTCACGCGAACGTCCTCGCGGCGGAGGAGCTCCTTCTGCACGAGATAGACGGTGTGGGGCAGCTCGACGAGGACATCCAGCCCCGAGTGCTTCGGCAGGCCGGAGAAGGTGGCCGTGACGACGAACCAGGCGGGGATGGAATCGGTCTGCGCCTCGAAGAACACCCACCGGGACTGGCGGGCGGGAATCCGGGCGCTCATCGCGGAGAGGCGCAGATGGATGCGCGGGTCGAGCGCCCGGTAGATCGCGTCGCCGGTCTCGGTCACGTCGAAGCTCTTGGGCTCGAGCACGACGTTCAGCGGCACCAGGCCGTCGTTGGCCAGCTCGAACTTCCCCTTCGCGGTCGTGCCGTAGTACTCCACCACGACCGGGCGAAGCGTCTGCGCCCGGGCAAGACCCGCGGGCGCGAGCGCCAGGACGCCCGCGAGAAGTAGGCCCGCCGGGCGAAGCGGCGCGAGGGCGGCGCGGATCCCTCCGCGCGCCCTCGTCCGCAAAGAGTTCCTCCCTGGAACCCGGTCCAACTTCGTTCCTTCCCGGCGCGCCCTAGAGGGCCCGCGCCTGGAGTCGGAGCACGCCCGTGTAGGTGCCGGCGGGGAGCGTCTGGCCGGTCAGGTTGATGCGCAGGTCCAAGTTGTCGGTCCGGCTGCTGATCTTGTTCAGACCCGTGATCGCGCTCGAGAAGAGGCTCAGGCTCCCGCCGGCGGGCCCGGACGGGTTGGTCTGCGTGAAGGCGGTATAGGTGGTCGGCGTCCCCGTCGTCATCTGCCCTTCCACCCAGGAGGTCGGAATGTTGTTGCCGCCGCCATCGGTCAGCGCCTGGGCGGGCACGTCGAAGTAGCCGTACAGCGTCACCGCGCCGACCTGGCCCGGGTTCACGTTCCAGGCGGTCTGAATGACCGTCGGCACGCTGCCGTTGGTGGCGGCGTTCTCGGTGAGCGCGAAATTCACGGACGAGCCGCTCGTCACCGACACGGTGACCGACTGCGGCAGCGTCGCGTTCAGGTTCACGTTTCCGATGTTGGAGATTGCCTGGGCCGATGCCGTGGACGAGAGCGCCGCCGATACCGCCAGCGCGACGAGACTGCCCAACCATGCCTTCCGCATACCTGCTCCTCCGTTGAGGTTGCGGGGGCCCCCCAATGGATCGCCCCCCGACGACAGCGGTGCTATCCGATGTCTTTCGGCGGTCGCAACGGCCATCTTTAGCAGGTATCTCCATATATGACTGGTTCATCTCCACGGCGTCTCCGTCACGCCTCAAGATCGCAAGATCGGATCGCCTCCTGCCGATCCACGACGACAGGGATCTTCCCGAAGCGTCGTCGCGCGACCCCGGAGCACCCAAGACGTGATCCACCTCACGGCCCACCAGCTTTCGACCTATCTCGATCGGGAGCTGCCGGAATCCTCGACGGAGCTCGTCCGGAGGCATCTCGAGGGCTGCGCGGAATGCTCGCTGCGGTTCGGCGCGTTCCGGGAGCAGGAGGCGATCCTCGATCGGGTGCTGACGCACGATCCCGGCGAAGATTTCTTCAGCGGATTTGCGGACCGGGTGCTGGGTCGTGGCCGGAGCCAGCCATCGGCGTTGGAACCGATCGAGACGGCATCGCCCCGACCTGAGCCCGTCGCGATGGCGTCCGAGCCCGTGGCAATGGCGTCCGAGCCCGAGCGTCGTATGGTCGCGCCCGCCGTGGCCAAGGGCCGTCGGGGGCGACAGCCAGCGATACCCTGGTTCGCGGCGGCGATCCTCTGCCTGATCGTGGGCGCGATCGGCTACACGATTCCGAGGCCGTCCCGAATCCCGAACCCGGTTTCCGCCGTGGAACGCCCCGCGCCGCGCGCGGCGCTGACGCAGCGTTCTCCCGTGCCGGAGCCGCCGGCCGAAACGTTGGCGAAGCCCGAGACTCCCGCACGCCCGCTCGAGACGCGGGCAGGCATGGCAGGGTTGCCGCCACGTTCTCCGGAGGCGCCGTCACGCTCGCCGGATTCTCCGGCACGCGCTTCGGAGTCGCCGGAGCACGCCTCCGTGGAGACCGCGATCGTCGCGCCGGAACCGAGCGTGGTCCCGGTGCGCCGATTCCACACCACGACATCGGTTGTCCCTTCGCCGGCGCCCGCGATGCCGCAGGGCCGGCCCGGGGTCGACACCTCCGGCGCGCGTAGGCTGGCCTCGCCCGCGCCGGCCGCGCCCCCCGACGAGTTCGCCGGCGCTCCGCCATCGGCGGCCCCGTTGCTGACCGTGGCCCGTCGGGCTTCCCAGGCGGCGGCGGCCGACTCGTCGGCCGCGAATCTCGACGCCGCCGCCGAGGCCTGGGATCAAGCGGTCTCGGCGCTGAGCGGTGCCCAGCAGACGATCGCCCGGCGTCACCTCGCCGAGTCGCGGTACCGGGCGTGGATGGCCGCTCCGGACGCCTATCGTGCGGCCTCGGCCATCGCTTCGCTGCGCGCCTTTCTCGTCCTCACTCCCCCCTCCCCGGAACGCGACCTCGCGAAGGAGCAGCTCAGGCGCATCGGCGGCTGAAGGCTGAAGGCCTCTCCCGGTCCGCTCGCGCGGGAGTGTCCGATGTTTCAAGGGGCTGGGGTCGCTCAGGTTCCGTGAGCCGGTGCCGATGTTTACCGTATGCGCATTCCTCCAATTCGCTGGGCGTGGCCTCTGCTGGCGGCGATGGCCCTGTCCGGTTGCACCCAGGGTCGAGCGGACACACCCGCTGCCGCCCAGGCCACCCCAGCGCCGGCATTCCGCTCGGGGGCCGCTCGGGCCATCGTCAGGACGTTCGCATCGCCCCGAGACACGGTGCGCCTTTCACCCGAATCGCCTCCCCCAGCACCCACCGTCGAGTACGCCTCGCTCGAGACCGCCCGAGACAGCGTCCTGGCGATCGTCCAGCGCCTGGTGCCGCGGGGCGATACCGCCATTCATGTCAGCGTCGGTCCCGCGTGGTTCAAGTACTGGTATCTGCCGGACTCCGCGTCCGGCTACGCGGTGCGCGTCGTCGTGACCGATACGACCTTCTGTCCGGTCGAGGAAGTGGCCCAGGCGCTCACCGCCGCCGGGTGGGGGCCGCACCGCGGTTACTCCGCGGACGGCACCGACGGGACCGTGATGGGGTTCGAGACGGCAAAGTACGTCTGCATCCTCGAAGGGCGCTGGGATGGCGGGGACGACAGCGACCCCACCTACGTCCCGGCGCCGGGGTGCGCGATGACGGCCACCTGCGTGCCGCGGCTGAAGAAGGACGTGCCTCCCTACTGAGTCCTCGGGTAACCTCCCAGCGTCACGCCGTCATCCAGGGCCACGAGGTTCCCCCATGATCATCGGACTGGCCTCGCCTCGCGCGGCCACCACGTTCGAGGAGGGCTTGGAGCGGATCGAGCGCCTGACCGCGGGTGCCGCCGCACAGGGCGCGCGCATCGTCTGCTTCCCCGAAGCGTACCTGCCGGGCCTGCGCGGGCAGGATTTCGAGGTCGTGGCCTGGGATCGCGAGCGCGAGGAACGCGCGCTTCGGACGGTGGGGTCCTGGGCCAAGGCGCATCGCATCGCGGTGATCCTCGGGCTGGAGCACGTCGCGGACGCCGGCCGGCAGATCGCCGCGTTCGTGATCGGCGCCGACGGCCGAGTCCAGGGCTGCCAGATCAAGACGCAGATCGATCCCAGCGAGGACCGCTTCTACGTGCCGGGATCGGCGCGGCGCCTGTTCGAGGCGGATGGGATGAAGTTCGGCATCGCGATCTGCCATGAAGGCTGGCGGTATCCGGAAACGGTGCGATGGGCCGCCATGCGCGGCGCGAAGATCGTGTTCCATCCCCAGCACACCGGGAGCAACGCCGCGGGCGTCGTCCCCACGGCCTGGGGCGCGCCGGAAGGCGCCTACTACGAGAAGGCGATGATGATGCGCAGCATCGAGAACACGATCTACTTCGCGAGCGTGAACTACGCGCTGCGCTATCCGGAGGCGGCGACCAGCCTCATCGACCCTTCGGGACGGTGCCAGGCGTTCCTGCCCTACGGTGAGGAAGGCGTCCTGGTCCAGGAGCTCGATCTGAAGAAGGCGACGGGGCTCCTGGCCTCGCGCTACGCACCCGAGCGGTACCCCGAGACCGAGACCGATACTACGGTCCACGCGAGAAAGGAGACGACGAGGTGAACAGTGCCACGATCCGGACCCGGCACCCCCAGGGCAAGAGCGGCAAGAACATCGCCAAGGAGAAGTACGAGACGGTCAAGGCCGCGATGCTGACCACACTGCGGGGCCGGGAGCTCACGCATCCCGAGTTGATGCAGGCGCTCGAGCGCAAGCTGAAGGGCAACTTCGACGGGAACGTCCACTGGTACGGCGAGACCGTGAAGCTGGATCTCGAGTCGCGGAAGATCGTGGAGCGCACGGCCACCAGGCCTCAGAAGTACCGCCTGCGCTGAGACGGGAGCTCAGTCCCTCCGGTACACGTCGGTGTTCAGGTACTTCAAGCCGGAGTCGGCCGCCAGCGTGACGACCCTGCGCCCCGGCCCCAGCCTCGCGGCCACCTGAATCGCGGCGAGCACGTTCGCCCCGGAGGACGTCCCCGCGAAGAGCGCCTCCTCGCGCGCCAGACGCCGCGTCATCTCCTTCGCGTCCGGCGTGGCGATCGGGATGATCTCGTCCACGAGCGAGGGGTCCCAGAGGGGAGGCGTGTAGCCGATTCCGATGCCCTCGATCTTGTGCGCTCCCGGGGGGCCTCCGCTCAGAACGGCCGACTCCGCCGGCTCGACCGCCACGATCCGCACCGCGGCGTTGTGCCGCTTCAGGACCGTCGCGACACCGCGTAGGGACGCGGCCGTCCCGACCGAGTGGACGAAGGCGTCGATCTTGCCGTTCGTCTGCAGCCAGATCTCCTCGCCCAGGGCGTAATAGCCGTTCAAGCTGTCTTCGTTCCGCAGCTGATCGGCCCAGTAGGTGTTCGCCCGCTCGCTCAGGCGCCGTGCCGTCTCGATCATGTCCAGGATGAGCTTCTTCGTCGTGAGGCCCCCCTCGCTTGGAACCAGCGTGAGCTCGGCCCCGTACGCCGCCATCTGATCGAGCTTCTCCCGGGCGAAGGCATCGGAGCTGACGATGTGGATGCGGTAGCCCTTCGCCGCGCAAACCAGCGCGAGTGACGCCCCAGTGCTGCCGCCGGTGTACTCGACGACCGTGTCCCCCGGATGGAGACGCCCATCCTTCTCGGCACGCTCGATGACGGCCCGCGCCATCCGGTCCTTCATGCTCCCGGTCGGATTTTCCCACTCGAGCTTGATGAGGAGGTCGGCGGCGTTCGCCGGAACGACTCCGCGCAGCCGGACGACCGACGTGTTGCCGACCGCGTCGAGGATCTTCATGACCGCGGCCCTCGAGGGAAGTGCGTTCGTCCTCGGGAGGTCACGACGCCTCCTCGGCCGGGCGCCGGCGCCAGGACTCCGCGGTGATCGCGTAGACCACCCGCTCCTGCCGCTTCCCGTCGATCCGGGTACCCGCATAGACGCCGCCGATCTTCTCGACCGCCTTTCGGGAGCGCCAGTTGTTCTCGCCGATGAGGAAGACGACGCGCTCGACGAAGCGGAAGGCGTGATCCAGCATCAACCGCTTCATCTCGCCGTTGTATCGGCCGCCCCACCGCGATCGCGCGAGGAACGTCCAGCCGATCTCGATCTCGCTCGCGGCGGGGTTGTAGCCGTGATAGCGGGAGGCCCCGATGACTGCGCCGTCCTTGCGATCGCGCGCGATCAAGGCACCCCCCGACTTCAAGGCATCGTCGAAATACACCCGGAAGCGTTCTTCGCGGTGGCGGTCCGATTCCGGGTGCTGCTCCCAGATGAGCGGATCGGCGGCGACCGCGTGGAGGGGGCCGAAATCTTCCGGACGAAGCGGACGAAGCTCCAGCAACTCTCCGGTCAACGTGGGCTGCAGGTCGAAGGTCAATCGTCCCTCTCGGGTGGGTGTCCGGGCGAAGGCCGCAAGGAAGACCCTAGCAGATTCGGACCGCCCGCCGGCGCCGATTTCGACGTGCCAGCACCACCGGCCGCGTGACCCAGGTCACATTCGCTCCGCCGCGTATCGAAATTCAGGCGAACCGTGAATCCAGGAGCATCGCGCGCGGTGTCCCCGCATCTCACGAATATCGTCGCGACGCCTTCAACTCCGGAGCAGGACACGAACTGTGTGACTGGGATCACGCTCTTCCACGACCATCATGAAGGAGACCACCATGGGTACGGGACTCAATCGAGCGGGCGCCATCGCGGCGCTCGTGGTCATCGGCGTCTTCTGCGGCGCCTGTCAGAAGGACGGCGGCATGCGGCCCGCCACCGCGCCGCTGTCGAACGGCGCGGCATCGTTCTCGACCGCATCCCGCGTGAGCGCGGCCGCTTCCGGAAGCACGAAGGGGGCCGCCGGTGAGATGCCCGCTTACTACGACGGTCAGCTCTTCACGATCAATTCGGTCGAGCTGCCGAAGGACGCGTCGGCGGCAACCATCGCCAAGAACCAGAGCCTGAACGAGATCTTCGCGACGAACGACCTGGACGATGAGCAGGATTTCTTCCCGGTCATCAGCGCCATCCAGGGGGACGGCTTCAATCCCCTCTGGCGGCAGATCCTGATCGTGTTCCACCCGGGCGTGACGCCGCATCAGTTCTTCTCCGACGATGAAGTCCGGGCCGCGGCCGCGGGCGACCATCCGGAGATCACGCTGAACGTGACCGACGAGGTCTATCGTTGCTCCGTCGTGGGCTCGAAGTAGTGCGGGACGAGCGGGGCCGGGTGCGCGCATCGCGTCCACCCGGCCCAGGCCGCCGTCCTGTGGGGAACGGTCGCGAACGGTAGCCGAGGCCCCATCCCGCGGCTATACTCGCCGCCTATGAAAACCTTGGCATTCGTACTCGCCTCGTTCTGCGCCCTTTCGATCCCGTTGGCCGCGCTCGCCCACGAGGAACACGTCCACGAGGCGCCGAATCCCGAGACGCTCGGCACCGTGCACTTCCCGGTCTCGGTCGACGACGCTTCGCAGCGGGAGTTCGACCGGGCGGTCGCCCTGCTCCACTCGTTCGAGTACGAACAGGCGGAGCGAGGGTTTCGAGCCCTGGCCGAGCGGGATCCGGGCTGCGCCATGGCGTACTGGGGAATCGCCATGTGCCACTACCACCCGATCTGGGGACCCACGACGCAGGCAGACTTCGAGCGGGGCCGGGCCGCTGCCGATACCGCGGCGAGTCTCGGGGGCAAGACCGACCGGGAGCGGAGCTACGTCGCGGCCATCGGGATCTATTACAAGGATGCCGATCGGCTCGATGCTCCCACCCGGCGTATCGCGTACGAGAGAGCGATGGAGCAGCTTCACGCGCGCTTCCCCGACGATGTCGAGGGGGCGATCTTCTACGCCCTTTCCATCCTGGGCAACGCCTCGACGACCGACAAGACGTACGCCGTGCAGCGGAGAGCCGCCGATCTCCTGAACGCCATCCTTCCAAAGGCTCCCAATCACCCCGGCGTCGCCCATTACCTCATCCACAGCCTGGACTACCCGGGCCTCGCGAGCCTCGCTCTTCCCGCGGCGCGCGCCTACGCGAAGATCGCGCCGTCCGCACCGCACGCGCAGCACATGCCCTCGCACATCTTCACGCGGCTCGGGCTGTGGGACGAATCGATCCAGTCCAACCTCGCCGCGCAGAAGGCGTCGCAGAATCTGATGGCCAGGACCCATCCCGGCACCACCTATTTCGAAGAACTTCATGCCATGGACTACCTCGCCTACGCCTATCTCCAGCTCGGCCGGGACGACGCGGCCAAGGGCATCCTCGACGCGATGCGCGCGGTCTCCCACCTCAATCAGCAGACGCCGCAGGCGGCGTACGCGTTCGCCGCGGTTCCCGCGCGCTATGCGCTCGAACGGCATCGCTGGAAGGAGGCGGCCCGGCTCACGGTCCAGCCGGCCTGGTTCACCTGGGACAAGGTTCCCTGGGCCGAGGCGCTGACCCAGACCGCGCGGGGCGTGGGCGCGGCCCGCTCGGGGAACCTGCGCGCCGCGCGCCAGGCGCTCGCCCGTCTCGATTCGCTCCACCAGACGCTCTCCGACGTGAAGGACGGATACAACTGGGCGGACCAGGTGGAGGTCGAGCGGCGCGAGGTGGCGGGCTGGATGGCGCGCGCGGAGAAGAAGGACGACGAGGCGTTGAGGCAGCTGCGCTCGGCCGCGGACCTCGAGGATTCGATCGACAAGAATCCGGTCACGCCCGGGGCGCTCCTGCCGGCCCGCGAGCAGCTGGGCGATCTCCTGATGGAGCTGGGAACGCCGGGGGATGCGATCGCAGCCTACGAAGAAGTGTTGAAATCTTCGCCGGGCAGGCGGAACAGCCTGCGCGGGTTGGAACAGGCGAAGCGGAGCGCCTCCGCCGCGGGCTCCGTTTCGTCCCCTTAGAGCCGAGAGAACCATGACCGCCGAGTCCTTCGCCAAGGCCCTGCCGGAGATCTTTCGTGAAATCGTCCACGGCTCTCCGGATGCGAGCGCGCGCACGTACGTGCTCAACCAGGGCGACCCCGGCCTCCTCGCGTCGCTCGAACGGCTCTCGGCAGCCGCCGCTTCCGTGACTCGTGACGGGGGACCGTCGATCGCCTCCCACGTGGACCATCTCCGCTACGGCCTGTCGTTGCTCAACCGATGGGCCGACGGCTTGTCCCCGCCGTGGCCGGAAATGGACTGGAGCGCAAGCTGGCGACAGACCGACGTGTCGGACGCCGGTTGGAGGATGCTCCGGGACGAGCTGCGTCGTGAGGCGACCCGGTGGGCGGAGGCGCTCGGCACGCCCCGCGACCTGAACGATGTCGAGGCCGGCTGGATGGCCGGCAGCGTCGTGCACCTCGCCTACCACATGGGCGCGATCCGACAAATCGATCGCGCGACCCGCGGTCCGACAGCCGAGGACGAAGCAGCCCATCGGGGCTGACGAACTGTCACCCTTCGCCGGGCCGGCCGGACAGGTTGGCAGCCGTGGCTACGGCTGCCGCGCCTGGCGCGGCATCTCCCAATCGAACCGGCGCCCTTCCACTTCGAGGATCTCGCGCAGGCCGTCGAGTGTCGCTTCGGGCAGGGCGGGCTGCGCCTCCTTGGCGAGAAGGCGCGCCACCTCGTCGGCAGCGCGCTGTTCGGCCGTCCGGGCGCCGTCCGATTCCCAGTCGCCGTAGGATCCGCGATCGACGCATCCCGAGGACATGGAGAGCTCCTCGCGCCAGTGCTTCCGCGTGTGCGGATGCGAGAGGAACTCCCCCCGCTGGACCAGCTCGGCGAACAGTCCCGTGATGTCTCCGTCGCGCCGCTCGATCCCGCGCGCCAGGCGCAGCGCCATGCCACAGGCGTCGTGGTCCAGGACCAGCTTCTCCAGGGACTGCGTGAGGATGAAGTCCAGCGCGCCCGCGCCGGAGATCATGTTGATTCCGGCGAGTGTCGCGAGCACGGCGCCGATCCCGGTCTCCATGCCGGCCTGGTAGTCCGGCCGCTTCGCGTCCGACAGGGCGAGATACCCGTGCGTCGGCAGGCCCAGGTGCTTCCCCACCTGCGCATAGCCCACCACGATCATCATCGTCTCGATCGCGCCCATGGTCGTCGTCCCGTGCCGCATGTCGAAGGCGGAGGGCGCTCCCCCATAGACGATCGGAGCGCCGGGACGGGCGAGCTGATGGAGCACGATGCCCGAGAGGCTCTCGGCGCAATGCTGAACCACGGCCTCCCTCAGCGTGACGGGAGCGGTCGCGCCGGTGAGGGGCATGGCCACCAGCTCGGCCGGGATGCCGGCCCGCGCGCAGTCGAGCAGCGCCTGACAGGTGAGGTCGCTCCATTTGAGCGGCGGCGTCGAGCAGCAGTCGAAGACGGCGAGCGGCTTCTCCGCCAGGGCCTCGTCGCTTCCGCGCACGCACTCCAGCATGGCGCGCATCGGGGCGAAGCCGTCCTTCCGGAAGGTTCCGGTGATCACGGGCTTCCGTCCGTGACACAGGGCGAGATAGAGCCGCACGCGATCCCCCATCGGGACGGGCACGTCCGAAGGTACGAGCGCGGTGGATTGCGCGGCGTAATGCGGAAGCCGATCCACCAGACGCACCAATCGCGTCACGTCCTCGATGGTGGCGGACCGCCGCCCCCGTACCGGATCGAGAACGTGGATGGCCGCGGAGCCCGGGTCGAAGTGGACGCGGTCCTCCCCCAGGTCGCACGCGGGCTGCCCCGCGACGTCGTAGAGGACGATCCGACGCGGCGCGGAAGCCAGGGCCGCGCGCACGAGCCCCTCGGAAATCCTCCAGCGCCCGCCCCGCTCCTCCGCACCCGCGCCGGAGAGGAGCGCTCGCCCTTCCTCGTTCTCCACCAGCACCCCGACGCGCTCGAGCACGCGGCACGCTTCGAGGACGACCCGCTCCGGCTGGTCGGGCGCGAACAGAGCCACCGAGGGGCGGTGCTTCGCGGTGGCGACGCTCATGACGGATCGGACTCGCGGTAGAGGCAGTTCGTCAGATCGCACTCGGCGCACCGCCGGGTGCGGCACGCCTCCGGGGCGTTCGGGTCGTCTCCGGGCCCGAGCCACACGGCAAACGAAACCGACTTGCGCGGCGCCATGAGGCAGGATGGAAGCAGGTCCACTTGGATGTCCGCGTGCGGCACGAGCGCAAAGAGAGCCGGCTGCGCCGTCAGCGGCCAGCGGCCGTAGCCCGGGCTGAAGCGCCGGGATGCGGCCCCGGCGCGGCTCGATCCCCCGATGACCCTCTCGCGCATCCGTCCCTCGAGCAGATCCGCCGCTCCCTCCGCCGCCGCACTACCCACGGCGTCGAGGAGCAGCGCCCGCGTGGTCTCGCCGCGCGCGAGGAGCCGCGAGACTTCGCGCTCCAGCGCGGGTCCGATGGTGACGAGGCCGATCGCCAGGGAGGCGCGCGGAATCGGCGCGAGTCCCAGGCTCAGAACCTCGTCCGCGCGAACGGTGCGGTGCACGCCGCAAGCCGTCACGAGCGAGCGCCCCTGCTCCATGACTTCGCCCAGCGCCTGCGCCACTCGAGCGCTGGGAAGCCCCTGCCCCCGGTAGCCGAGAAAGTGGAGCACGTCGAGCCGCTGGATCGCGACCGGCAGCGTCGTGGCAAGCCCGGCATGGGTCATGCCGGCACCGCCGCCGGCCGGCTCATGCGCGCGCGCAGGGCGCGGATGAATCGGGGATCGGTTCCACAGCAGCCGCCCAGCGCCGCGACGCGAGGCGCGATGGCCAGGGGTGCCAGGTCCTCGGCGAACTCGCTCGGGGATTGGGCGTACGTCGTTCTTCCGCCGGCCAGGGCCGGCATCCCCGCGTTCGGCTGGAACGCGAGGAGCGCGTCGGTGGAGGCGAGCGCCTCGCGCGCCAGATCGCGCAGGTCGCCACTGGCCAGGGTGCAGTTGGCGCCGACGACCGCGGCACCGGCGTCCCGCAGGCGGGCGAGCGACCCCGCAATCGGGTCCCCCATCAGGGTGAAGAAGCCCCGCTTCTTCCGCTCGAACGTCAGCGAGACGAGGACAGGGATCCCGGGCGCCGCGCGGCGAAGGGACTCCAGCGCGGCGAGCCCCTCGCGGAGGTCCGTCATCGTCTCCACGTGGAAGGCATCCACGTCCGTGCCCGCAAGGATCCGACCCTGCTCCTCGAAGACACGCCGCCATTCGTCCGGCGTGCCCCGGCCCACCGGTGGAAGATGTTCGCCGGAGGGGCCGATGTCAGCGAAGACATACCGTGCGCCCGCCTCGCGCGCCAGGCGCACCGCGGCGTGATTGATCTCCTCGATGCGGCCGGCCAGTCCGTACCGCTCGAGCCGGGCGCGGTTGGCTCCGAACGTGTTCGCGTGGATCGCGTCGGTTCCCGCCTCGACGTACGCGCGGTGCACGCCGAGCACGTCGGCGGGGCGCTCCAGCGTCCATCGGTCCGGCGAGGCGCCGGCCTCCAGCCCACGCGCGATCAGCTCGCTTCCGAAACCGCCGTCGAGGAGGAGACAGGGACCGCGGCGCAGCCGTTCGAGCAGGTCGCTCACGCCAGCGCTCCCTCGGCCACGGCCACCGCCCGCATCGCGTTCTCCGCGTGCAGCGCACCGATCTCCTCGGCCCATGCAGCGGTGGTCGGCGCGCCGCCGATCAGGATGCGAGGGGTGCGCGGCAGACCTGCCGCCTGGATCGCGGCCGCCAGCTCGCGCTGGGCGACCATCGTGGTGGTGAGCAGCGCCGAGGCGGCGACGATGTCGGCCGCGTGCCGGCGCGCCTCCTCCACGAAGCGGGCGATCGACACGTCGCTCCCCAGATCGTGCACCTCGAAGCCGTAGGCCGAGAGCATCGTCGCGACGAGGCTCTTTCCGATGTCGTGGAGATCGCCCTGGACCGTTCCGATCACGACGCAGCCGCGACCGTGCCGGGCATCGGATTCCGCGCCGAGCCAGGGACGCAGCGCCTCCAGCGCCGCCTTCATCGCCTCGGCGCCCTGAACCAGCTCGGGAAGGAAGTACTCCCCTTCTTCCCAAAGCTCGCCCACGCGTCGGATTCCCTCGGAAAAGCCCCGCTCGACCGCCTGGAGCGGGTCGCCGCCCGCCTCGACCCAGGCGCGGGCGAGCCGGGCCGATTCCTCGACATCACCGTCGATCACGGCTTTCGAAAGCGGGGCGTAGTCGAGGGGCGGCATGGTGTCAGGATCGGGGCGCCGGGACCGGCCCGGCTATGGTCCGGTGGGATACTCCGCCCCTCGCCGATTGGGCATTCGGCGGCGCCCCGCTCGGGGTAGATTGGCCGGATGGACGAAGCCGTCCGGGTCAAGATCGCAGTCTATGGGCACTTCGCCGAGGCCGGGACCCGTCCGAGCCCGAAGGAGGTCGCGCGTCGCGCCGGCCTCGGTGAGCCGGATGTGCTGGCCGCGTATCGGTTGCTGCGCGCTCAGCGTCTGCTGTGGCTGGAGCCCGACGGCGCCACGATCCGAATGGCGCCTCCCTTCTCGGGTATTCCCACGCAGCACCGGGTCGAGGCGGACGGCGTCTCCTACTTCGCCAACTGCGCCTGGGACGCGCTCGGCATTCCCGCGGCGCTCCACCGCCCGGGGCGGGTCCATTCGCGCTGCGAGCAATCGGGCGAGCCGCTCGATCTGACGGTAGCGCGGGACGGACCCGAACCCTCCCCGTGGCTCTTCCACTGCTCGGTGCCCGCGGCCCGCTGGTGGGACGATCTCGTGTTCACCTGAGCGAACATGCTCTTCTTCCGGTCGGAGGAACGAGTGCGAGCCTGGTGCGTGGAACGTGGCGAGCCGCTGCGGCCGCGGGTCACCATGGATCAGCTCTGGTCGCTCGCGACCACGTGGTACGCCACGCGCCTCGACGGGGAGTCCCGGCGACCGAAGGCGGAGGCGATGCGCGGAATCTTCGCGTCGATCGGCCTCGACGATCCCTTCTGGGATCCAAGCTCGGATTCGTTCGCGTGAAGTGCCCCTGAACGCAGTGCCCCAAGGGACGCGACGGCTCCCCTGGGGCACCTATCAGCGTGTATCCATCAGATGTGGACGCCGCCCCTGTGAGAGCGGCGCCGGGCTCAGTGCCCGCTGTTGCCGTGGCCCTTGTTGCCCCCCTTGTCGTTACCCCTCTTGCCCTTGTCCTTCTGGTTGCCCTGGTCCCCCGGGTTCGCGCCCCGACTCATGTCGTGGCCGCGCATGTCCTGGCCGCGATTCATGTCGGGAGCACGGTTCGCCTCCGGCGCGCGGTTCATGTCGCGGCCGCGGCCTCCATGACCCCAGTACTGCTCCCAGTTCTGGTCGTAATCCCGCTCTCGCCACTGGCCGTAATCGCCCTGCCAGTTTCTGCGGTAGTCGGCCGGAATGATGAAGATCTGCCTCGGAACGGCGCGCCCGCGGATGTAGTACCAGGGTCCGCGGTAACTGGTCGAGCGCCACCAGCGGCCTCGGTCGTAGGCGTAGAAGTAGCGCCCGTAGCGATAGACATCCACGTCGTAATTCTGCACGTAGTAGACGTTGGTGCGGGGGATGACGACCAGGCGGGGCCGATTCGTAAAGCGGAGCTCCGAACCCTGATACCTGTCCCCGATGCGTATCGAGATGCCAACGTCCGCGGCCCTGGCGGCCCGCGGGACACCGGTTACGAGGAGAGGCGTGAGAAGCGCGGCCATGATCACCATTCGTCTCATCGTTCGTATCCCTACCCTTTCCCTGGATGAGGCGGCACGCTGCCACCCCATGCAACCTTCCACGATACGCCCGATGATCGAGGGTTGCCAGAGACCGAGCGAATTCCCTGAATCGTGCGGGCCATTGGGTGTATCTACACCTACATGAACGCCAGCGCCGAATTCGCCGAGTGCCTTGCGTGCTCCTGCTTCGCGGCCCGCCGCACCGCGCGAACGATCACTCAGCACTACGAGCAGCATCTGAAACCCTCGGGGCTGACCGTCACCCAGTTCACGCTGCTCGCGATGCTCTCCCTGGCTGGGGCGCAGCCGCTGTCCCAGTTCGCCGGCCGGCTGGGCCTGGAGCGCACGACGCTGACCCGCAACCTGAGGGCGCTTCGGGCTCGCGGCTTCGTGACGGACTCCGCGACCGACGACCGGCGCGTGCGCATGCTGGCGGTCACCAAGCGCGGCGCCGCCGCCGCTCGGGCGGCGCTCCCTCGCTGGCGCGAGGCCCAGAGGTCGATCGCGCGTCGCCTCGGCGCCGACACCGTTCGCGCACTGGCAGCCGCGTCCCAGGCGGCCGCCGAATCGAGTCCGGACCGCTCGTAGCGGGCCGTCCGGCGAAACGAAAGGAGCTCGTCATGCTCGACGTCATCGGTACGATCCTGTTCACCGCTTTCGCGGTGATCCTCGCGGTGACCCTGGTCCCACGGCTCGACGGACATGGCGTGACCCGGACCCGCGTGGCGATGGGACTGGGCGCCTGGTTCCTGATCGCCGCGCTGCTCGGTGCGACGGGCGCGTTCGCGTCGCCGGTCCTGCCGGTCGGCGTCGCGGTCGGTATCGCGGTGTTCGCACCCGTGATCCTGGGCGGGGGCCTGGTCGCGCGCACGCGCGGCCACGGGATTCCGCTCACCACGCTGGTGGGGGTCCACGTCGGACGTCTGCTCGGTGTCGCCTTTCTCCTGCTCTACGCCGCCGGCCGGCTCCCGTACGCCTTCGCGCACTCGGCAGGCTGGGGTGACATCGCGGTGGGCGCGCTCGCGATCCCGGTCGTCTGGGCGATCCGGCGCCGGGCCGCCGGGTGGCGGTGGTTCACCGCGGCCTGGAACGTGCTCGGGATGGCGGACCTGCTGGTCGCGGTCACCCTTGGCGTCGGCTCCGCCCCGGGCTCGCCGGTGCGCTTCAACTTCGAGGCGCCTGGCTCTGCCGCGATCGTCCAGTTTCCCTGGGTTCTGATACCGGCGTTCTTCGTGCCGCTCTTCCTGCTGACGCACATCGCGATCTTCGCCAACCTCGCCGCGTCGAGGAACGCGGCAGAAAGCGCGTCGCGTCCGCTGTCCGGTGAACCGGGAAGGCCCCTACCCGCCCGCTAGTCGACCCGCCGACGAGCGCCGCCCGCCGATGAGCCGGGCGGCGCTCGCGCTTGGCGGCGGGAAGCCTATTCCATCGAGGGAAGCGCCGGGCCGCGACCATCAAAGGCTTGAATTGAGCGCCCCATTTCTCCGAGAATCCGCCCCATGTTCCGGCGCATCGTCCTGACCCTCGCGTTCCTCATCGTATTCGCGGTCGCGGTGTTCGCGGTCTACGTGGCGTCCCGCCAGAGCCTCCGCTTCAACGCCCCCGAACCCCCGATCGCAGCGTCGGCGGACACCGCGGTCATCGCGCGCGGGCACTACGTCGTGCGGGTGATCGGGAACTGCGCCGCGTGCCACGGCGCGACCGGCCAGCAACAGGCGTACATGGAGGGGGCCGACGTGCCTCTCTCGGGCGGTTTCGAATTCAAGATCCCGCCGGGCGAATTCCGCGTGCGGAACATCACGCCGGATCCGGAGACGGGCATCGGGGCGATTTCGGACGGAAAGATCGCCCGGGCGCTGCGGTTCGGCGTGGGCCACGACGGGAGAGCGCTGCTGCCCTTCATGGAGATGCAGGGACTGTCCGACGAGGATCTCGTGGCGGCGATCTCCTACCTCCGATCGCAGGCTCCCGTACGCAATGCGGTCCCCGACCACCACTACAACCTGCTGGGCAGGATCGTCCGCGCCACGGTGCTGTCGAATCCCGTGGGACCCAAGTCTCCTCCGCCCCATCAGTCCCCTCGAGGCGCAACCGTCGAGAACGGACGCTACCTGGCGGGATCCGTCGCGAACTGCTGGGCGTGCCACACCCGGCGCGACCCCAACACGGGTGAGCTCACGGGCACCTTGTACGGAGGCAACACGGAGCTCGCCGATGATTTCGACCCCAAGCGGACATGGCATCCGCCGAATCTCACCCCGGATCCCAGGACGGGACGGAGCGCGATCTATACCGAGGACAAGTTCGTCGCGCGCTTCCGCGCCGGACGCGTCATTCCGGGCTCGCCGATGCCGTGGCAGGCCTTCCGCCTGATGACCGACGACGACATCCGCGCCATCTACCGATTCCTCAGGACCCTCCCGCCCGTCGAAAACGACGTCGGCCAGCCGTTCGTCATCAAGCGCTGAAGATCGCATCGGAGGGAACGATGGAGCGAAAGCGAGCGAGTGACTATCCGCAAGAGCTGCTGAACCTCTTCGACCAGTACGTTCACGGCGGGATCGACCGGCGCGGCTTCCTGATCGGCGCCGCCCGGTTCGCGGTGGGTGGCGTGACCGCGGCGATGCTCCTCGACCAGCTGTCGCCGAAGTTCGCCGAAGGGCAGCAGGTGACGCCCGACGACAAGCGGCTGACCACCACGATGCTCGAGTACGACTCGCCCCAGGGCAGCGGCACGATGAAGGGCTACCTGGCGCGTCCCGCGGGCGCGAAGGAAAAGAAGCTGCCCGGAATCCTCGTCATTCACGAAAACCGCGGCTTGAACCCTCACATCGAGGACATTACCCGCCGGCTCGCGCTCGAGGGCTTCATGGCGTTCGCGCCGGACGCGCTGACGCCGCTCGGCGGCTACCCCGGGGACGAGGACAAGGCGCGCGAGCTGTTCCAGAAGCTGGACCAGGCCAAGACGCGCGAGGACTTCGTGACCGCGGCGAACCTGCTTCGCGAGCGCCCGGATGGCACGGGCAAGATCGGCGCGGTCGGCTTCTGCTACGGCGGCGGCATCGTGAACTTCCTGGCCACGCGGATGCCGGACCTGAAAGCCGGCGTCCCCTTCTACGGCAACCAGCCGCCGACCGAAGACGTGCCGAAGATCCACGCGCCGCTGCTCATCCATTACGCGGAGACCGACGAGCGCATCAACGCGGGCTGGCCCGCGTACGAGGCGGCGCTCCGGGAGAACAAGAAGAAGTACGAAGTCTTCTTCTATCCCGGCACGCAGCACGGCTTCAATAACGACACCACGCCGCGCTACGACGCCGCGGCGGCCAAGCTGGCCTGGTCGCGCACGGTCGCGTTCTTCAAGGAACACCTGACCTGAGCGGAGCGAGAATGAAGCGGGCCCGGAAGGGTCGTGCGCGTGATCTGGCGCTGTGCTGCGTCTTCCTTCTTGCGGTGGCCGTGCCGGCTCGGGCCCAATCCCCTGCCGTCGCGCCCGCCCCCTCGGTAGCTCGCGCCGGGACGGGGGTTCACTACCTCTACCTGGTACGGCACGGCATCTACGATCGCGACCCCGCCGTCACCAACGACAGTACAGGGAACGGTCTGAACGCCCTGGGCCACGAGCAGGCCAAACTCATCGGCGCGCGCCTCGCGGCCCTTCCCGTTCGATTCGACCGGCTGGTGAGCAGCGGGCTCCTGCGCGCCGTCCAGACCGCCGACGATATGGGCGTCGCCATGAAGATGAAGCCCATCCGCGATGCGGTGCTCAACGAGTGCACGCCCACCAGCAGCAACCCGCGCATCATGGCGGGGGAAAATCCGGCCGACGTCGCCGCGTGCGATTCCCTGCGCGCGGTCCAGTGGCAGCGCTACTTCACGCCCACGCCCGATCGGGACACCTTCGACGTGCTCGTCTGCCACGGCAACATCATTCGATGGACGTTCCTCCGTGCCGTCAACGGCGCCATCCAGGGCTGGGCGAATCTCGACATCGGGAACGCATCCCTGACGATCATCGCGGTCCGGCCGGACGGCTCCACGCGCGCCGTGATGTACAGCGACGTGGGGCACCTGCCCGCGGCAAAGCAAACGTGGAGCGGGCCGGGCGGGGGCTGGGTCAAGGAGCGATAGCCGTCCCGATCGCCGACATCCCGCTCTTGGGCGCAGTCCGAAGCCTATTGACAATCAATATTGTCAATGGTCTACTGTGCCCATGGAGCCGCTTGCCGACCTCGAAGTGATCGACGATCCCGCGGCCGCCGTGGTGGCGCTCGATCCGCTTCGCGCCCGTCTCCTGGCGGAGCTGGCCCAGCCCGGATCGGCGGCCTCGCTCGCTGGTCGCGTGGGGCTCGCGCGCCAGAAGGTGAATTACCATCTCCGAACCCTCGAGGCGCACGGGCTCGTCCGCCCGGTCGAGGAGCGCCGATGGGGTGGGCTCGTCGAGCGTCGCATGGTCGCCACCGCCGCATCCTACGTCGTCTCACCGGCCGCGCTGGGGCGCGTCGCCAACGATCCGGACCGAGCCTCCGATCGACTTTCGGCCCGCTACCTCATTGCCCTGGCCGCGCGCGTCGTGCGCGAGGTCGGCCAGCTCCTCCGCGGCGCGAAGGAGCAGGGCAAGCATCTCGCGACGCTGGCCATCGACACGGAAGTCCGATTTCAATCGCCGGCCGATCGCGCCGCGTTCACGGCGGAGCTCACCCAAGCCATCGCCGGCCTCGTGGCGCGATACCACGACGCGGCGGCCCCTGGAGGTCGCCCGCATCGACTCATCCTCGTCGCCCACCCCTTACCCCGGAAGTCCCGGAACTAGGAGCGATCATGCCCACCCAGAAGGATCCGTCCGGGCGGCGTTTCATCGCCGTCGAAACCGAAGTGCCGGGAACCCCGGAGGAAGTTTGGCAGGCCATTGCGACCGGACCTGGGATCACGGCGTGGTTCGTCCCCACCCAGCTCGAGGAGCGGGAAAAGGGATCGATCGCCATGAACTTCGGGCCCGGGATGGAGTCGAAGGCGGAGATCCAGGAGTGGGACCCGCCGCGCCGTTTCACCGCCATGAACCAGGAGGGCATGGGGCCCGGGGCACCCCCCATGGCGACCGAGTGGACGATCGAGGCCAAGGCCGGCGGGACCTGTCGCGTGCGCGTCGTCCATAGCTGGTTCGCGAGCACGGACGACTGGGACGGTCAGTTCGAGAGTGTCGAGAAGGGGTGGCCCGCGTTCTTCCGCATCCTCAAGAGCTATCTCGTTCATTTCCGCGGCCAGCCGTGCACGCAGGTCCAGATCATGGCGGTTGCGCCCGGGCCGGAGGAGAAGGCCTGGAGCGAGCTCACGCGCCCGCTCGGTCTGGCGGCTGCGAACACGGGTCAATCGGTAACGTCCTCCGGAGATGCTCCGCGCCTCGCAGCCGTCGTCGAGAACGCGGGCCCGAAGGCCCACGAGCTCATGCTTCGGCTGGAGCAACCGGCGCCGGGCATCGCCTATCTGTCCACGATGCCGATGGGGGATCAGGTGGGCCTGTGGATCTGCCTCTACCTGTACGGCGAGACGGCCGCTGCGGTCGCCACGCGCGAGGAGCCGGTGTGGCAGGCTTGGCTCGCCCGTCTCTTCCCTGCCGCGGTCGGCCAGGAGCGGTCCTAGTTCAGCGCAGGGTGATCATCTTCTTGGCCGAGATGCGTGTCCTCAGGTGACCGCGGCGCGAAGCCATCACTGGATTCGCTCCGCGTCCGTCGCTGCGGCCGCCCTCGTCGCTTTCCTGACGCTCTACGTGGCGATGTTCCGACCCTGGCACATTCATTGGGGCGCGACCCCCCGCGAGATCGCTCGAGCCATGCCGGGCGACAACCTTGTGCAGGACCCGCTCGAGGTCACCACGCGAGCCATCACGATCAACGCCTGGCCCAACCACGTGTGGCCGTGGCTCGCTCAAATGGGGAAGGGACGCGGGGGCCTGTACAGCTACGATTGGCTCGACCAGGTCTTCGGCGTGCTGGATCGCCCCAGCGCGGACACGCTGATCTCGCGCTTCCGGGAGATCGAGGAGGGCGACACGATACCGGTCGGCGGCAGCGCCGGATGGCCGGTCGCGATCGCGAAGCCGAACGAACACCTCGTGCTCGACGTGCATCAATCCGGCGCTCACGTCACGTGGGCATTCGCATTGGATCCGATTTCACCGACCCAGACCCGCCTGATCGTGCGCGTGCGCGCCCGCCTGCCGAAGACCTGGGCGTTGCCGCTACAGGCCTGCATCCTGGATCCGGCCGAGTTCCTGATGGTCCGCCGGCAGCTCATGGGAGTCCGGGACCGCGCACAGCGCCTGGCTCGCGCCGACTCGGCCTATGTTCGGGCTGCGTTCTCAGGAAGAGCCGCGAGTCTGTGATCTGCGGGGAAGATTGCGGGGAAAGTCGCTCGCGCGACACGCGGAAGGGTTTGCGCCGCCTAGGAATCGAACCTAGAACCTACTGATTAAGAGTCAGTTGCTCTGCCAATTGAGCTAGCGGCGCGCACGTAAGACAGGCGGACGCACCAAGCTACGGGAC
>DATJEJ010000188.1:0-6397 GCA_035496795.1 Candidatus Omnitrophota bacterium | reverse complement strand
AGTCCGAAAGTGGGATCAGGACTCCGGTCGAACACTTGCGGCACTCGGGAAAGTTGACTTCCATCTCCCGCATTCCTCCACTCCCCACGTTGTAACTACGACGGCATTGGCGGGGGCCAAGTCGCCGACCGCCCACGATCCTCCGGCCGGGCCCTGGGGCTGTCAAGTACAAATCCCATTGTTTCAAGGGAATGGGGACCCGCTATGATGCCGTTTCCTCGAACAGGAAGAGAGGGGCTGGGTGGAATCGAGCGAAACGTCCGGACGACGCCTTGACGCTAAGGCCCAACTGATTCAATTACAGTCGTTTCTGACGATGCCCCGGGAAACGCTCCCCGGACTGACCGCGCGGGAGGCGGGACGGTATCTGCGAGGCGCGGCCGATCGTCTTGGGCTGGAATTCGTTGAATCGGCGGGGGTTGCCCCAATCTTTCTGCTCCTCCCGCGCGGCGGCGGGCCTCCCGCGGTCACTCTCTTTCAGACATGGCATGCGGAGCCGGCCGGCGTGGAGCCCGCGGCCGTCGATGGAGCCGAACGCCTGGCGCTCGGAACCGCCGTGGCCGCCGCCGGTGCCACGGCGCGGATCGCGTTCGTCGTGGCTCCCTCCTCGAGCGCGGGTTCCCGCGGGCTGGACGAGGCGCTTCGCGCGTACCGGGATCGTCTGGCCGCCGGTGCCGCGTACTGGATCCGGGTGACGCCCGGGGAGGCTTCCGGCCGAGGCAGGCGCCGGGTCTTTCTGGGCGCGAGGGGGCGCGTCGTGATCGCGCTCCGAGGCGGCGACGGCAATCCCTACCGCGCTCGGGACGCGGTCGTCCAGGCGCTCCGGGAAGAGGCCTACGGCCCGCGCCCGCTGGACTTCGAGCTGCTCCGTAAGCTGGCTTCCGGTCCGGAGCCGCTCGCGCTGATCGGCGCCACGGGCGAGGAAGGCGGAGGCCGGGACGGAGGCTCCGGCTCCGGCTCCGGCTCTGGCGGGGGCCGGCGCTCGGCCGAGGAGCGCCTGCGGGCAGCTCTCTTCGACCCGCGCGGAGAGGTCGTGATCCCCGCCGTGCCCCATCCCGACCGTCCCCGCGCGTGGCTCATGTTCGAGACCGCGGAGGCGATGGAGGCCGAGGCGATCGCCAGCCGCGTGGAGGCCCTCTCCGGCGGCGGCCGCGCTGAGGCCGTCGAGAATTTCCCGTGGGATCGCGCCAACATTCACCACCCCGCGATCCACGCCCTGATCGAGCTTTCGCGCGCGGTCTCGGAGGGCCCGGAAATCTGGCCCTCGGCTCCGTGGGCGACCCCCTCGGGAGTGTTCTCGCGCGCGTTGGGCCTGGGCCTGGCCGAGTGGGGCATCCCGCTCGCCCCAGGGGCGCAGGTCCGTTTCCCCAAGCCGGAGGAGTTCGAGACCATGACCGCGGAGGCCGGCCGTCTGCTCGTGAAGGCCTCGGCGGAAGGCGCCTAACGGCTCGGATTTAAGGCGCGGCTCGTACGGTGCAGTACGGGAATGTACCTCCACCGGCATCTTTTGGACACAACCGCAGGGCGTTGATTTTGGAAGGCGCGGTTCTTATTGCGATCAAGTCTCTTAGAGAGAGGGGGCGATAGTCTCGGTAGTGGCACGCGCTCTGCCAGAGTGTGACATCGAAGAGGAGGCGACCAGTCCCTGGTAGGACACACTGGAACTACCAGGGGCGCGACACCACTCCCCGATTTGCACCTGGTCGTCCCCTCTTCCTCGCCGTCACTGCGGCGAGCCATATGTGAGTCGCGCGTCGGCAAATTCTGTTTGCCCTGACCCCCCACGTGGCGCGCGATAAACAACCCCCGCGTGCTCTGCACGCGGGGGATTCTTTTTGCGCCCCGCCTTGCCGCCGGCTAGCGCACGCGCCCCGCCCGGAGCTCCTTCAGCGAGTAGAACGTCCCGCGCCAGACGATCCCGCCGCGGCGCAGCGCCTGCACCATGGACGCCAGGATGGAATAGGCGAAAAGGGTGGCGCCGATCGGCATCGTGATCGCGTGCCACGTCCGCGTCTCCACGACGCGGGCCGTCGTCGCGTAGACGAGAACGACACCCGACCAGGCCAGGATCGCCGCGGCCAGTGTACGCGGATCGGCCGCGAGGAGTCCGGCAACGGGCAGCCAGGAGAGCGCGAGCTGGAGCGCCACGGCGCCGATCGTGGCCGGCACGTCGTAGCGAAGGGCGGCGAAAGCGTTCTTCTCCACGCCCACGATCAACCCGCCCAGCCCCTCCTGCCACCGGGCGCGCACCAGCCCGTCGTGCCCCGCGAACATCGAAACCCCGCCGCTTTGCTTCACGATCCAACCCAGGCCCATGTCGTCGAGGAGCTCCATCCTGAGCCGGCGGTGTCCTCCCGCTCGTTCGTACGCCTCGCGGCGGACCAGGTTGAAGGCGCCGATTCCGATGTGCGCGCCGGAGCGCGGGTTCTTCGCGTCCCAGGGCCGCTGGCTCAGGTTGAAGGCGTAGACGAAGTAGGCGAGGAAGGTCGCCTCGCCCAGTCCGCCGACCTCCAGATCGGCGGCGACCGCCACGTGATCGGCCCGCTCGTGGATCGCGAGCGACACGCCCCGGCGCGCCGCGTCGGGAGCGATCGTGACGTCGCCGTCGGTGAAGAGGACCCACTGCCCGGCGGCGGCCTTCTCGCCCAGAGCGAGAGCGTGGCACTTGCCCAGCCATCCATGCGGAAGCTCCGCGACGTGGACCACCCGCAGGCGCGGGTCCTCGGCGGCCAGGCGGTCGAGGATCGAGCCGGTCGCGTCCTCGGAGCGGTCGTCCACGACGATGACTTCCAGACCGGGGTAGTCCTGCGCCAGAAGGCTGCGGGCGGCCGCCTCGATCCGTGCGGACTCGTTCCGGGCCGCGACCACGATGGAGAGCGAAGGAAGCGCCGGGTCGGTGAGGGGCACGACCGAAGTCAGCCCCCGGACCCGCCGCGTGCCCGTGTAATAGAGGAAGCCTCCGACGAGCCATCCCGCGGCCGCGATCGCGGCCCCGACGAGGAGGGCCGATTGACACCATCCGGGCAGGGACATATGGTCCGAGAATGCGGCCCGAACGAGGCACGGTTCAAGTCGAGACGGTGACGAGCAAGCTGCTGGAGGGAAATCTCCCGGGCGACCCGAACGTCCGCGATCTCTGGATCTACACGCCGCCGGGTTACGAGAAGGGCTCGGAGCGCTATCCGGTGATCTGGTGTCTGGCCGGCTTCACGGGGCGGGGCCGGTCGTTCCTGAACGACGGCGCCTGGACCCCGGCGCTGAACGAGCGGATGGACGCCCTGATCGGCTCCGGCCGATGCAAGCCCGCCATTCTGGCCCTTCCCGACTGCTTCACCCACCTGGGCGGAAGCCAGTACGTGAACTCCGAGGGGCTGGGCGCGTATGAAGACCACATCGTGGAAGAGCTGGTCCCCCACGTGGACGCGAAGTACCGCACGCTGGGGTTCGGGCACCGCGGCGTGATGGGGAAGTCGAGCGGAGGCTACGGCTCGATGTCGCTCGGCATGCGCCAGCCCGACGTCTTCAGCGCCATCGCCTGCCACAGCGGCGACATGGGCTTCGACTGGTGCTATCCGCGCGATTTCGGCCCTGCGGCGCGGCGCATCCGCAAGTTCGGCGGGGTGGCCGGCTGGATGAAGCAGTTCGCGGCCCAGCCGAAGAAGCGCGAGGCGGACTTCCCGGCGCTCGACACGATCGCGATGGCGGCCGCCTATTCGCCGAATCCGGAGAACGCGCCGGCGTTCTGCGACCTTCCCTTCGATTGGGAGACCGGCGAGCCGCAGCCCCACGTCTGGGCGCGCTGGATCGAACGCGACCCGCTGACGCTGGTGGACCATCACGTGCGCGCGCTCCGCGAGATGAAGCTCGTCTTCTTCGACTGCGGCACCGAGGACGAGTTCTATCTCGAGCTGGGCGCGCGGCAGATGGCGAAGAAGCTCACGGCACTGGGCGTGAAGCACGAGTACCAGGAGTTCGAGGACGGGCACATGAACATCCCCTACCGCTACGACGTGAGCCTGCCCAAGCTCACGGCGGCCCTCTCGGCGTAGCGCCGATCGGCGTGACGCCCGAGCAGGCCGCGCTGGTCCGGCTGTCCGCGGCCGTCGCGTCGGGCGCCCCCGCGGAAGTGGCCGCGCAGGCCCGCGCCGCTCTGGAAGCCGGCGTGGAAATCACCGCGCTCTACGAAACGGTTCTCCAGAGTTATCTCTTCGTGGGATTCCCGCGCGCGATCGAGGCGTTTTTCGCGGTCGCGCCGGTGCTGGTGGAAGCCGGGGGGGCGGCGCCCGCGTCGGAGGGTGGAGCGGCCCCCTTCGATCCGGAACGGTGGCGGCGTGACGGCGATTCGCTCTGCGCGCGCGTCTACGGCCGGAACTACGACAAGCTGGTGGCGACGATGCGCGGATTGTCCCCGGACCTGGCCGACTGGATGATCCTCGAGGGCTACGGCAAGACGCTCTCGCGCCCGGGACTGGGCGTCGTCGAGCGCGAGCTGTGCGTGGTCGCGATCCTGACGGCGACACGGATGTGGCGTCAGCTCCGGTCGCACGCGATCGGCGCCGTCAACGTCGGCGCCACGCGGCCGGACGTGAAGGAGGCGATCGTGCTTTCGGAGCCATGGAGCAGCGCCGCGGCAGTGCGCGAGGCGCTGGCGGTGGCGGGGTTGGCGTGAGAGCGACGGTCGAGAGCGGGATGGTCGATCGGGGCGGCGTATGACTCGGGTCGCGGCATCGGAGAAGGGCTTGATCGGCGCCGACTTCGTGAAATCCCACGGGCTGGGCAACGACTACATCGTGGTCGATGCCGCGCGGTTTCCCATTTCGCTGACCCCCGAGCGCGTCCGACTGTTCTGCCATCGTCATCTGGGCGTGGGCTCGGACGGCGTGCTCGAAGTGAGCGCGAGCGACGATCGCTTCTTCGTGAAGATCTGGAACCCCGACGGGTCGCTGGCCGAGCGCAGCGGCAACGGCCTGCGCATCGCGGCCAAGTTTCTCGCCGAGCACGGCTACACGGCGGAGAACGTGTTTTCGGTCGAGACGGTGGCGGGCCCCGTGCGCACGGAGGTCTTTCGGGAGGGGACTCGCGTCCGGGCCGTGCGACTGGAGATGGGGCGCGCGCGGGTGGATCGCGCCGTGAAACGACTGGAGGTCGCCGGGCATGCGCTGGACGTCACGGTGGTGTCGGTGGGGAACCCGCACTGTGTCGTGTTCGGCCAGCCCGTCACGCGCGAGCGCCTCTTCGAGGCGGGTCCCTTGATCGAGAACCATGCGCGATTTCCCGATCGGATCAACGTGCAGCTGGCCGATCCGGTGTCGCGCGATCACGTGCGGGCGCTGATCTGGGAACGGGGCGCGGGACACACGCTGGCCTCGGGAACCAGCGCCTGCGCGGTCGCCGCCGCGTGCCGCGATCGGGGATTGGTGGATGGACGCGTCACCGTGTTGATGGAGGGAGGCGAGCTCACGATCGAAGTCGCCGAGGATCTCGATCTGGTGATGACCGGGCCCGTCGAAGAGGTGGCGACGGGCGTGTTGAGCCCGGACCTGGCGGCGAGGCTGATGGAGATTCAGTGAGGGAAGTGAGAGGCCGGCCGTGGCCCGGCCTCGTCTGCTGTGCCCGCGGCTGCCGGCCACGGCTACAGAGCCGCGCCCACTCGCCGCGCAGCCTGTTCGGCTCGCTTCGCTAACGATCCACGTCGTCGACTTTCATTTTGTAAACATTCCTATTGACGGCTGTGGGTCTCACTTCAAAGTCGCCCGTCTCCCTTTAATGCAGGCCCGCTTCTAGGCACTCTGCTAAGCCCTCCAGGACATCGGAAGGGGCCATTCCCCTATGCGGTCCGAGTCCTGCCACCCGTTTCAGCAGAGCGCCTCCGCCGTCGCTGGATTCGCAGCATGTTGTAATGAACGTACCCCAACCGGCACCCCCGCCGGCGAACCGCTCCACCCTCCCCGTGACAGGTGTTCGCATGACCCAGTACTCGTTGGCCCATCTCAGCGACGCTGTGCTTCTTCGCGGCCTCAAGGCGATTCTCGTCCACGAGCGTGAGACAACTGCGGCACTCCTCGCGCACATTGCTGAGGTGGATGCCCGCAAGCTGTACGCGCCGGCGGGCTACTCGTCGATGTTCGTCTATTGCGTGGAGGAGCTCCGATTGTCCGAGGACGCGGCCGCGAAGCGCATCCAAGCCGCCCGCGCGGCTCGACGGTTTCCGGTGATCTTCACAGCGGTGGCCGAAGGACGTTTGCATCTATCCGGAGTTTGTCTTCTGGCGCCTCACCTGACGCCGGACAACCTGGATGAGCTGGTCCTGGCCGCAACGCACCGACGCAAGCCGGAGATTGAGGAGCTCCTGGCGAGGCATTTTCCGATGGAGGGCTCGAGGTCCGAGTGCTCGATC
>DATJEJ010000187.1:0-8360 GCA_035496795.1 Candidatus Omnitrophota bacterium | reverse complement strand
CGGCGCGGTATTCCCCCTGGGTCCGCGCCAGCACGGCCGCTCCGTGCAGCGCCTTGGTGCGCTCGGCCGGTGCCGCATCGCCGGTCGCAAGGAGCAGGGCGGCGAGGCGGGAGCGCCCCTCGGCCCAGTTCCCGCGCATCCACCAGAAGCGCCAGAGCGCGCCCGCCAGCTTGAGCCCGCGCACCGGCGGACCCTCCACCTCCAGCCAGGTCACCAGGGCCGCGCGCAGGTTGTCGTGCTCGCGGGAGAGGCGGTGCAGCCAGGCGGCCTGCCCCGGTCCGGTCAGCTCGGGCTCGGCCTGCTCGGCGAGGGCCAGGAAGTGCTCGGCATGGCGGACGCGGAACGCCGTGCGCTGCTCCGCCGCCTCGAGCTTCTCCCTTCCGTATTCGCGGATGGTCTCGAGGAGCCGGTAGCGGACTTCCCCCTCGCCCGCCTCCTCGGGCACCACCAGCGAGCGGTCCACCAGGTGCGTGAGCGTGTCGAGGAGGTCCAGGGTGTCGAGGGCGTCGTCCGAGCACACGGCTTCGGCGGCCTCGAGCGTGAAGCCGCCCGCGAAGACGCTCAGCCGGTTCAGGAGGGTCTTCTCCGCGGGCGTGAGCAGGTCGTACGACCAGTCCACCGCCGCGCGCAGCGTCTGCTGCTTCGGGAGCGCCGTGCGGCTCCCGCCGGTGAGCAGCTTGAAGCGATCCTCCAGTCGGGCCAGGATCTGCTCCGGCGCGAGCACCTTCACGCGCGCCGCGGCCAGCTCGATCGCGAGCGGAATGCCGTCGACGCGGCGGCAGATGTTCGCGACGGCGACCGCGTTCTGATCGGTGAGCGCGAACGTGGGCTGGACGCCGGCCGCGCGGTCCAGGAAGAGCCGCACCGCCTCGTAGCGGCCGATCGCCTCGCGGCTCCGGGCGCCCGCGGCCAGATCGGGAACGCCCAGCGTGGGAATGCGCCAGGTCACCTCGCCGGGAACGCCGAGCGGCTCCTGGCTCGTCGCCAGCACGCGAACATCGGGGGCGGCCTGGAGCAGCGCGCTCGCGAGCGCGGCGCAGGCGCCGACCAGGTGCTCGCAGTTGTCCAGCAGGAGCAGCATCCGCTTCCCGGCGATCGCCTCGGCCAGGGTCTCCGCCACGGGGCGCCCGGATTCCTCGCGCACGCCCAGCGCCGTGGCCACGTGGTGCGGCACGAGGGCCGGATCGGCGAGCGGGGCCAGCTCCACGATCCAGGCCCCGTCCGGCAGCTCCGTGAGGAGATCGGTCGCGACCTGGACGGCGAGGCGCGTCTTGCCGCATCCGCCGGGGCCCGAGAGGGTGATCAGGCGGGCCTGCCCGAGCAGCCGCTTCAGCTCGGCGGTCTCCCGCTTCCGGCCGATGAACGCGGTGAGGGCGGCGGGCAGGTTGTTCGGGCCCCGCGCCGCGGCCGCGCGCGGGAGCGAGACCGTGCCCGTCCGGTCCGTTTCGCGCAGCGCGGCGAGCGCGTCGGCCAGCTCGCGCGCGGAGGCGTAGCGGTCGTCGCGATCCTTGGCCATGCAGCGCGCCAGGATGGCGTCGATGTCCGGCGACAGCTCGGGCCGCAGCCTGCTGGGCGGCGTCGGCTCCTGGGTCCAGGTCGCGTGCATCACCGCGAGCGTGCTCGGCCCCTCGAAGGGAACCTTGCCGGTCGCCGCCTCGTACAGCGTGCACCCGAGGGAGAAGATGTCCGTGCGCGCGTCCAGGGTCTCCCCGCGCGCCTGCTCCGGCGACATGTAGCCGGGCGACCCCATCACGATCCCCGCCGTCGTGAGATCCACCTCGGCCGTGATGTCGGTCTGGGCGGCGACGGCCTCGGCCATCCGCTTGGCCAGCCCGAAGTCGAGGATCTTCGCCTGGTTCCTCGGCGTGAGGATGATGTTCGCCGACTTGATGTCGCGGTGGAGCATGCCCAGCGCGTGGGCGGCGCCGAGCGCCTCGGCGCACTGGATGCCGGTGTCGATCAGCTGCTCCGGACTGAAGGGTTCGCGCCGCGCCCGCTTGCGCACGGTCTCCCCCTCCACGTACTCCATGGCGATGAAGTCGAGGCCGTCCGCCTCGTCCACGGAGTAGATGGTGACGATGTTGGGATGGTTCAGCACGGAGGCGAAGCGCGCCTCCTGCAGGAAGCGCTGACGCGCCTCGGGCTCGCGCGTCGCGGTCGCGGGCAGGATCTTGAGCGCCACCGTGCGGCCCAGCTTCAGGTCGGTCGCGCGATAGACCTCGCCCATCCCGCCGTGGCCCAGCGAGCCTTCGATGCGGAAGTGGCCCAGGATGCGATTGGCGTCGAGCGTGCCCAGGGAAAGCCCTCGCAAGGGTGAAGCCGTGACGTCCGGGAACTCCTGAGTGTAGCGGAGCGGAAGGGACCCTGGGAACGAGGTCGCTCGGGGAGCGGATCGGGATCCAATCGAACGCCCCCGCCGCGGTGCTTCGCGGCGGGGGCGCGATACGGGGCGCCGTAGGATCGAAAGACGCTTACTTGAGATGCTTCGAGACGAGCTTGGTCATCTCGAACATGCTCACTTGCTTCTTTCCACCGAAGATCGCTTTGAGCTTGTCGTCCGCGTTGATCATCGTGCGCTTCTTTGCGTCCTGCAGCTTGTTCTTCTTGATGTAGGCCCAGAGCTTCTTCGTCACCTCGGTGCGCGGCATCGCCTTCGCGCCCACCACTTCGGAGAGGGTCGCCGACGGCTGCATCGGCTTCATGAACGCGGCACTCGGCTTCCGCTTGGAGGCCGTTTTCTTCTTGGGCTTTGCTGCGGCGCGCTTCTTAGCTGGCATGCACCTCTCCTTTCGTGAACGTCGGCCGATCCGAACATGTCGGCGCCGAAGGGAAGTACTAGCAGATTCACTGCGGGCGTACAGGGAAAAATGGTGGTTTTCCGAGGGAAAACCGATGTTTTTCCCAGGAGAAACGCCGGGAAGGAGGGATCCGGGGCGAGGAATGTGGTGCGCCGGGAGAAATAAAGTGGAGCGGAAGACGGGATTTGAACCCGCGACAACCACCTTGGCAAGGTGGGGCTCTACCGGGCTGAGCTACTTCCGCTCACAGGGAACTTGTCGGTACGGCGGAGGGGATTCTAAACCCCCCCTTTTCCCCTCGTCAAGGGAGGCGGGGACGGCGGGCCGCCGGCGCGCCGCCCCTCGCCTTCCATCGCCTCCAGCCAGCGGTTGAATCCCGATCCCATCCTGCGGGCCGCGTTCGCCTGGCGGTAGAGATGGATGTACTTCCGCGCCGAGGATTCCCAGGAGAAGTCGCGGGCCATCCCCTGGCGCCGGACGAGCGCCAGCGAGGCCGGCTCGGCGAAGAGCGCCACCGCCTCTTCGGCGGCGCCGACCAGCGCCTCGGCCGTGTAGGGCTCGAACCGGATTCCGGTCCCCTCTTCCCCGCGGCGCGCCACCGGATCCACCGTGTCGGCCAGCCCGCCCGTGGCGCGGACGACGGGGACGGTGCCGTAGCGCATGCTCATCATCTGGTTCAGCCCGCACGGCTCGTAGCGCGAGGGCATGAGGAAGAAGTCGGCCCCCGCCTCGATCCGGTGCGCGAGGGGATCGTCGAAGCCGCGCCGGAACGCGACCCGGTCCGGGTGGCGCCGGGCCGCGGCCTGCAGGAATTCCTCGTACTCCCGCTCGCCGTTTCCGAGGAAGACCCAGCGCGCGGGGAGCGCGAAGAGGCGGTCGGCGGCGGCGCGGATCAGGTCCAGCCCCTTCTGCTCCACGAGGCGGGAGATCATCCCGAAGACCGGACGCCGCGGCGCGAGAGAGAGTCCCATCTCCTCGAGGAGCGCCTCGGTGCAGCGCTCCTTGGCGTCCAGGCTCTCCGCGTCGTAGCGAGCGGCCAGGTGGCGGTCGGTGCGCGGATTCCAGGTCTTCACGTCGATGCCGTTCAGGATGCCGACCAGGTCGGTACGCCGCGCGTTCAGCACCCCCTGCAGCCCGAACCCGAACTCCTCCCCCGACTGGATCTCCTCGGCGTAGCGCTCGCTCACCGTGACGAGCACGTCGGCGAAGTGGATCCCCGCCTTCAGGAAATTCATCTTCCCCCAGAACTCGAACGGCGAGAGCGGATGGAAGAGATCCTCGGGGAATCCGGCGGCGCGCATCGTCTCGGGCGGGTAAACCCCCTGGTAGCCGAGGTTGTGGATGGCCAGGATCGTCGCGGTCATCTGGAAGAAGGGATCGTCGGCGAGGAGCGTCTTGAGATAGGCCGGAGCGAGCGCCGTCTGATGGTCGTTGGCGTGGATCACCTCGGGCGCGTAGGCCGCCGCGCGCAGCGCCTCGAGGGCGGCGCGAGCGAAGAAGACCCAGCGCTCGGCGTTGTCGGCGAAGGGCGTTCCCGTCTTCGGATCGGCGTAGATGCCGTCCCGGCCGAACCAGGTCTCGTTCGCCAGGAAGAAGTGGTGCAGGTGTCCCGGGAGGCCGGCCTGGTGCAGGCGGTAGAGGAGCGCCGTCTCGTCGTTCCCCGCCACGGGGACCTCGACCTGCCCGACCAGCTCGAGCGTGGCCCCCTCGGGCAGCGTGAGATCGCCGTAGCGCGGAAGGACCACGGCCACCGAGCATCCGAGATCCGCCACGGCGCGCGAGAGCGCGCCGGTCACGTCGCCCAGCCCGCCCACCTTGGCGAAGGGGACGCACTCGGCGCTGAGGATGGCGACGCGGAAGCGCTGGGCCATCGCTACGAGGCGGGCGGTGCCGCGGCCCGCTCGGGCGCGCGCAGCCGCTCGGCCGCCTCTTCGGGCGGCACCGCGTTGATGTAGGCGCCGGTCCCCCATTCGAAGCCGGAGGCCAGCGAGAGCTTGGGCACGATCTCCACGTGCCAGTGATACCACGGAAGGGCCGTCTCGCGCGCGGGCGCCGAGTGGATCAGGAAGTTGTAGCAGGGGCGGTCGAGCGCTGAGCGCATGCGCCGGAGCGTGGCGCCGAGGATCGCCGCGAGGGCGTCCAGCTCCGCGCGCTCCGCCGACGGGAAGGACGATTCGTGCCGGAGCGGGAGGATCCAGGTCTCGTAGGCGAAACGCGAAGCGTAGGGAGCCAAGGCGACGAAGCGGTCGTCGCGCGCGATGAGGCGGTCCCCGGCCTCGAGCTCGTGCGCGATCATGGCGCAGAAGGAGCAGCGCCCCGTCTCCCGCCAGCGGCGCTCGCACTCGGCCAGCTCCTCCCGCGCCACGTTCGGGATCACCGGCGCGGCCAGGAGCTGGATGTGGCTGTGCTCCTGCGACGCGCCGGCCCATGCGCCGTAGTTCTTGAACGGAAGGACGTAGCGCACGCGCGGATCGGACGCGTGCGCGCGGGCGCGGTCGCGGCAGACCTCCAGCACCTCGGCGATGCGCTCCACGGGGAGCTCGGAGAGCTCCGCGTCGTGCTCGGGGGACTCGATGATCACCTCGTGCGCCCCCACGCCGTCCATCCGCTCGTAGATCCCGTCTTGCACCCGCTCCGGCGCGCCCGCGGCGCTCAGGGCGGCGAACTTGTTCGGGACGACGCGCGTCCTCCACCCCGGCGCGTCGGGGCGCGACCCCGGATCCCGCCGCGCGTCCACCTCGGGCGGCGTGTGCCGCTCGTTCCCCGGGCAGAAGGGGCAGGGGCCGCCGGCCGCGGCGGACGTGGACGGGGGAGGTGCTTGGGCGGGGCGCCGGCCGCGGTCGGGCGCGATCATCACCCAGCGGCCCGCGATGGGGTCCTTGCGCAGCTCGGGCGCGTCCGGCGGCGTCTCCACGGCGCGAAGTCTACTACGGGCGGAATCGGGTCCGGAACGCGCCGGGGTACCCCGCCCGGATCGCCCGGTCGCGAAGCCCCTGCGCCTCCGCCTCGGTCGCGAACGCGCCGAGCCGGACCTTGTACAGCGATCCCTCGCGCCGGATGAAGAGCTCCGCCCCCAGGCGGCGGGCCGCGGCGCGCCCCAGCCGCTCCGCTTCGGCCCGGCTCTCGGAAGCGTCGATCTGCACGCTCCAGAGCCCCTCCGAGGGCGCTGGAGCGGCCGAATCGCCTCCGGAGGGGCGCGGCCCCGAGCCGGGCGGGAGCGTGCCGGAGGAAGGCTCCGGCGCGTTCGGCGCGGGCTGGGACGGGGCGCTCCCCCGCGGCACCGGGTCGGGAAGGGTGGCCAGCTCCTCGGGGGTGATCTGCTCGGAGGGGTCCAGGCGCGCGGGGGCACCGCCCGGCGGGGGTTCCGCGGGGACGGGCTCCGGGGGCAGCTCGGCGCGGCGCGTCGGGGGAGCGGGCGCCTCGTGGTCGCGCTCCGGCGGCTCCTCCCCGCCCGCGTGGCGCGGGGCGTGGGCGCATCCCCCGAGGACGAGCGCGGCCGTCAGCGCCGTCGCCAGGAGGCTCCTAGAGGAACGCATCCCCGCCCGGCTCGGCCTTCAACCGGGCCACCAGCGCGCGCACTTCCTGCACGCGATCCTTCGCGCAGACCAGGGTGGCGTCCGCCGTGTGCACGATGACGAGGTCGCGCGCGCCCACGGCGGCGACCAGCCCGCCGTCGGCGAACGCGACGACGCCCTCGGAGTCGAGGAGGATCGTCCTCCCCCGGGTCACGTTCGCCCCGGCGTGGCCCGGTCCATCCGCCCCATCCAGCGCGACCCAGGAACCGAGGTCGTCCCAGGCGAACCCCGCGCGCGCCACGAGGGCGCGCGCGCTCCGCTCCATCACCGCCACGTCGATCGAGACCGAGGGGGCCGCCCCGTAGTAGCGCGCGAGCGCCGCCTCGTCCTCGGCGAGCCGCGCGGGGAGCGCGGGAAGGAGCGCCGCGATCTCGGGCGCGTGCGCGCGGATCTCCTCCAGCATGACGCGCGGCGGAAAGAGGAACATCCCCGCGTTCCAGAGATGGCCTCCGTCCGAGGCGTAGCGGGACGCGGTGGCGAGATCCGGCTTCTCGCGGAACGCGGCGACGGTCGCCAGCGGCGAGCCGGGTGCCACGGGAGCGCCCACCTCGATGTAGCCGTAGCCCGTCTCGGGGCGCGTCGGCGGGATGCCGAAGGTCACGATCGCGCCGCGCTCGAGCGCGGCCTCCCCCGCGCGGATCAGCTCCTCCCGGAAGCGCTCCGGCGGCTCCACGCGATGATCGGACGGGAGCACCGCCACGACGGCGTCCTCGCCGGCGTCGCGCAGCCACCAGGCGGCCAGCGCCACCGCGGGCGCCGTGTTCTTCCCCACCGGCTCCGCGACGATGTGGTGATGCGGGATCTCCGGCACCGCGTCGCGAACCGCGCCCGCGAGGTCGCGCGCGGTGATGACGAAGGTGTCGCGCGGCGAGGCGGCCCCCGCAAGCCGCGCCAGCGTGTCGGCCAGCATGGGGCGATCGGACAGGAGCGGCAGGAGCTGCTTGGGCCGGGCGCGGCGCGAGAGCGGCCAGAAGCGCTCGCCGCGCCCTCCCGCCAGGATCACCGGGTGGAGGCGCATGCGAGGAGCGGTATCACACCGGGAGGATAGGGGCAACCCTTCGACCTCGGGCCGGACCCGGCCGCACCCTCGGCGGGCCGGCCGGCCCGCCGGACCTCAGTACGCGCCCCGTCCCGAGATCACGGCGGGCACCGTGAGCAGGAGGATCCGCGCGTCCAGGCCCAGCGAGTAGCGGTCCACGTACTCGAGATCCAGCCGCATCCACTCCTCGAAGGAGAGGTCGCTCCGGCCGGAGATCTGCCAGAGACAGGTGAGACCGGGGCGCACGGCCAGTCGCCGCAGCATCCACGGCTGGTAGCGCTCCACCTCCTCCGGAAACGGAGGCCGCGGGCCCACCAGGCTCATGTGTCCCTGGACCACGTGCCAGAGCTGCGGCAGCTCGTCGAGCGAGGTCTTCCGGAGCAGGCGCCCCACCCGCGTCACGCGCGGGTCGTTGGTCAGCTTGAACGCCGGCCACTGGGATTCGTTGAGGTGCAGGAGCAGGCCGCGCAGCTCCTCGGCGTCCTGCTGCATGGAGCGGAGCTTCAGGAACGTGAACTTGCGCCCGCCGCGCCCCACGCGCACGGCGCGATGGAAGACCGGCCCGGGCGAGTCCAGCTTCACGAGCACGGCGGCGACGGCCATCACGGGAAGCGCCACGAGGAGCGCCAGCGACCCAAGAACCAGGTCGAGCGCCCGCTTCCCGAACCGACGGTAAGCCCCCATGCCGCGCAATCTACCATGGGCGGCACGCGGGCCGCGCGTTCGCGTCCGGCAAAAAGGAAGAGGGCCGCGGCTTGCGCCGCGGCCCCCATTTCCCAACGACCGATCCTCGAACGGCGGACTACTTGAGGATCGTGATGCTCTTCACTTCCGATCCGTCGAACTGCGACCAGACCTTCACGAAGTAGACGCCCGAGGCCAGCTTGGAGCCGGTCGAGGAACGTCCGTCGATCGTGAAGTCGTGGTACCCGGCCTGGACCGAAGTCT
>DATJEJ010000186.1:0-12421 GCA_035496795.1 Candidatus Omnitrophota bacterium | reverse complement strand
CTCTCCATTCGCGCCGGGCGGGATCTGGCCGCGGACGCTCAGAACGTGGCCCGCGTCCTGATCCTGATCGCCCTGGCCGGCGTGGGGCTCTCGACCAGGATCGCGTCGATGCGCCGCGCGGGGCTTCGGCCCTTCTACGTGGGCCTGGTCGTGGCGACCGCCGTTTCCGCCGTGAGCCTTCTCTGGATCCACACCGTCGGACCGGCGGGAGGATCGTGACCCCGCGCGCGAACAAGGGCGGGAGCCCGCGGCTGCCCGAGCTGCCCAAGGGAATCTACGTCCGGCGTCCGAGGCAGGAGGACGGCCCGGAGATCGCCGCGCTCATGAACGCCGTGGACCTGGCGGATACCGGCGTGGCCGAGAACACCGTCGAGGAGGTGTACGAGACCTGGGCGCTCCCGCGCTTCCAGAAGGAGCGGGACGCCTGGATCGTGCTGGAGGGGACCGGGAAGGTCGTCGGCTACGCCTTCGCCTGGGACCGGAAGCCCCACACCGAGATCCAGGCTGATTCCTACGTCGCTCCGGCGCTCGCGGCGAGCGGGCTGGAGGAGGCGCTCCTCGACCGGATCGAAGAGCGCGCCCGGGAGCACCGCGCCGCCGCGCCCAAGTCCGAGGAGGTTCTGATCCGCGGCTTTACCTCCCCGACCGGGAAGGAGCGGATCGCGGCGTTCCTCTCGCGCGGATACGCCCACGTCCGCACCTTTTGCCGGATGACCATCGACCTGGGCGCCCCCGATACGATTCCCGCGGCCCGGTGGCCCGCCGGCATCGAGCCGCGCGGCTACGTCCGGGGACGGGACGAGCGGGCTTTCGACCGGGCCATCCAGGAGTCGTTCGCCGACCACTTCGGCTTCGTGCTGGAGCCGCACGAGGAGTGGATCGCCCGCCGCGTGGACCAGTCGGGCTTCGACGCCGGGCTCTGGACGCTGGCGATGGAAGGGAAGGAGCCGGCCGGAGCGATCCTTGCGTACGCGCCTGAGGGTGAAGGATGGGTGCGGGAACTGGGTGTCCGTCCGGCGTGGAGAGGGCGAGGACTGGGGCGCGCGCTTCTCCTGCATACGTTCGCCCTTTTCGCGCGCCGTGGGATCAAACGAGTCGGTCTTGGTGTAGACATGGCGAACGCCACGGGGGCGACGCAATTGTACGAATCGGTTGGAATGCGCGTCGCGTTCCGTCACGATCTCTACGAGAAGCGGCTAGGTCCCGGACTGGCTTCGTAACCCGTTGCGCGTCCGGAAGTAGCGCGTGAGACAAAAATGGCTCACCCCGCCGCGTCGTTTTCCGTTGACGGCCCCCGTGGGGGTACTTACTTTCCCGACGCGGTTTTTTTTCGATGGCGCCCGCCGCTCGATGAAATGGACCGGGATTGAGGGATTGCGCGATGACGTGGTCAATGGCTGCATCCGGAAGCGAGCTGTTCGAGCCGATCGCCCGGCGCCGCTCGGACATTTTCGATCGGGACCCGTTCGACGACGACGAGGAAGAGAATCTCGAGAACGGCGAATTCGATGACGAGGACGAGCTCGACGAGGACGAGGAAGAAGACGAGGACGAGTTCGAGGACGACGACTACGACGATGACGACGACCTCGAGGAGGACGAGGAGGAGGAGGACGATCTCTAGATCGGCCTCGCCCTTCCAGGTCACGACGCCTTGATCCGCGCGGCGGCACGCCGCGCGGATTTCCATTCCGGGGGGATTCCGTGCCGCGTCCAAGCCGCATGAAGCTGGCCTCGCCCGCGCCCGCGCTGTTCCTGGGCCTCCCTCCGGAGTCCTGCCGGATCGAACGCGCGCGCGTGGCCGTGATCCCCGCGCCCTTCGACCAGACCACGAGCTATCTGCCCGGAACCCGCTTCGGGCCGGCCGCCATCCTGAGCGCCTCGCGCCAGGTGGAGTTCTACGACGAAGAGCTGGACCGCGAACCCTGCGACATCGGCATCGCCACGCTCGAGGAGATCGAGGTCGAGCCCGCCGACGTCGAGTCGGGGCTCCGGCGCCTCGAAGAGGTCGTGGAGTCGCTGGACGAGCGCGGGATCGTGCCGCTCACGCTGGGGGGCGAGCACTCGCTCACCCTGGCGCCCGTGGCCGCGCTTCGCCGCCGCTATCCCGATCTCTCGGTGATCCAGCTGGACGCGCACCTGGACCTGCGCGACGCCTACCAGGGAACGAAGCTGAGCCACGCGAGCGTCATGCGCCGGATCCGGGACCTCGGCGTCCCCACGGTCCCGGTCGGGATCCGGAGCGTCTCGCGCGAGGAAGCCGACTACGTGCACGCCGAGAAGGCGCCGGTGTTCCTGGCCCGCGAGATCCGCGCCGGAGGGCTCGACGTGGAGGCCGTCCTGGGCGAGCTGGGCAATCCGGTCTACGTGACCGTGGACCTCGACGCGTTCGATCCCGCCTACGTTCCGGGCGTCGGCACGCCCGAGCCGGGCGGCCTCACCTGGGACGAGGGGCTTCGCCTGCTGCGCGCGGTGTTCGAGCGGCGGCAGGTGGTCGGCATCGACGTGGTCGAACTGTGCCCCATCCCGGGGCAGATCGTCTCCGACTTCTTCGCGGCGAAGCTGGTGAACAAACTGATCGGCTATCTGGGGCTCGCTCCCAACGCCGTCTCGGCGCGCCGCCGCCGTCCCAAGTCTCCGCGCGGCTGACCGCCATGCCCGCCGCCGTGCTCCGCCTGGCCAAGAACCAGGAGCGGCGCATCCGGGCGGGCCATCCCTGGGTTTTCAGCAACGAGATCGAATCGGTCGAGGGCGCGCCCGAATCGGGGGGCGAGGTGCTGGTGCAGGACCATCGCGGCGGGGTCGTCGGCGTCGGCCTCTACAACCCGAGCTCGCTGATCGCGGTGCGGCTCTTCGCGCGGCGCGAGCGCCCGATCGATGCCGACCTCTTCCGCGAGCGGATCCGCGCCGCGCGCGCGCTGCGCGACCGCATCTACCCCGTCGAGACGACCTACCGGCTGATCTACAGCGAAGGGGACTTCCTGCCCGGGCTGATCGTGGACCGCTACGGCGACTACCTGGGCGTGCAGAGCCTGACGGCGGGAATGGAGCGGCGGCTGGACGAGGTGCTGGACGCGCTTCAGGAAGTCATGCAGCCCGCGGGCATCGTCTGTCGGCGCGACGCGCCGGCGCGCTCCTACGAGAGCCTGCCGCTGATGGAGCCCGTCGAGCGCGGCGTCGTGCCCGAGCGCGTGGACGCGCCGTTCCAGGGGTTCGTCCTGACGGTGGACCTCCGCACCGGACAGAAGACGGGGGAGTTCCTGGACCAGCGGGAAAACCGCCTGCGCGTGGCCCGCGAAGCGGTGGGGCGCCGCGTGCTCGATCTCTACTGCTACACGGGGCTCTTCTCGCTCCACTGCGCCGCCGCCGGCGCGGCGAGCGTTCTGGGCGTGGACCGCTCGGCCCCGGCGGTGGAGCGCGCCCGGGAGAACGCGCGGCGCAACGCCCCCTCGCGCGACGTGGAGTTCCGGGCCGAGGAGGTGGAGCGCTACGTGCGGGACGCGGTCGCCGCCGAGGAGCGCTTTGGTATGATCATCCTCGACCCGCCGGCCCTGGTGAAGAGCCGGAAGGCGCTCCAGGAGGGGCTCCGGAAGTACGCGCAGCTCAACGCGGCCGCGCTCCGGCTCCTGGAGCCGGGCGGGGTGCTCGCGACCGCGACCTGCTCGCATCACGTCGATGCGCCGCTCTTCCTGGACGTCCTGCGCTCCGCGGCGAAGGACGCCGGGCAGCCGCTCCGGGTGGTGGACGTTCTGGGGCAGAGCCGGGATCATCCGGTGCTGCTCGCGGCGCGCGAGACGTCCTATCTCACGATGGTGATCGCCGAGCGGATTCATTGAGGGAGCCATGAACGACAACGCCGAATCCATGCCGGCCCGGAAGGACCTGTTTCTCGGACTGGTCCATTCCTTCCAGGCCGCCGCCATGCAGCAGATGGGGAAGATCATGAACCCCTTCACCGAGAAGATGGAACGCGACTTGAAGCAAGCGCGCCTCTCCATCGACATGCTGGAGATGCTGCAGGAGCGGACCAGCGGGAACCTGACGGGGGAGGAGGCACGCTTCCTGACGCATGTGCTGACGGAGCTTCGGCTGAACTACGTGGCCGAGCTGGACGAGGACAAGAAACAGGCCGCCGACCCCTCGAAGGAGCCGGCGCCGGGGGTCTCCGGCCCCGCGGAACCCGGCGCCTAGCCCCCGGGCCCGGGGCGCGGGCCGTCCGACCCTTCCGCCAACGCTCTTGATCCCGACCCCGCGGCCCGGGGTATCCTTGTTGTCCGGGATGGTCCGGGCCGCTTCCGGCGACGCGAACGTGCGAGGGTGATTCCCTCGATGAACTCAAGAGACGTCCACGCCCCCCTGAATCTGCCGGGCGGCGGGGAAATGGCAGCGCAGATCCGATCGATCGACTGGTCCGCCACGCCGCTGGGGCCGGTCTCCTCGTGGTCGCCCACGCTCCGCATGATGGTGCCGTTCCTCGTGGCGAACCGCTTCCCCCTGCTCCTCTGGTGGGGACCCGACTACTGCCAGATCTACAACGACGCCTATCGCCCCATCCTCGGGAGCAAGCATCCGCGCTCGATGGGGCAGCCGACGCGCGAGTGCTGGACCGAGATCTGGGATGTCCTCGGGCCGCTCATCGACACGCCCTATCGCGGCGGGGACCCCACCTGGATGGAGGACCTGGCCCTCGAGATCAACCGCCACGGCTTCCTGGAAGAGACCCATTTCACCGTGGCGTACAGCCCCGTGCCGGACGACACGGCGCCGGGGGGCATCGGCGGCGTGCTCGCCACCGTGCACGAGATCAGCGAGAAGGTGGTCGGCGAGCGGCGGGTGCGGGCGCTGCGCGATCTGGCCGCCGGCGGCCCGGAGTCCAAGAGCGTCGAGCAGGCCTGTTCGGCCGCGGCGGAGACCATCGAGCGCTATCCCAAGGACATTCCCTTCGCGCTCGTCTACCTGCTCGATGCCGACGGCGCGAGCGCGACCCTGGCATGCGCCGTGGGGATGGAGGAGGGTGGGCCGGCCAGCCCTCGGACGATCGAGCTCCGGTCGGAGAGCGCGGCATGGCCCCTGGGCGAGGCGCTCCGGAGCGAGTCGACGCAACGGGTGGAGGATCTCGCGCTCCGCTTCGGCGCCGCGGTTCCGCCGGGTCCCTGGGCCGACCCACCGGCGCAGGCGGCCGTGATGCCGATCCGGTCGACCATGGCCAAGAAGCTCGCCGGATTCCTGGTCGCCGGGATCAGCCCGAGGCTCCGGTTCGACGAGTCCTACCGGAGCTTCTTCGAGCTGGCGACGGGGCAGATCGCCACGGCCATCGCGAATGCCCGCGCGTACGAGGAAGAACGCCGCCGCGCCGAGGCGCTCGCGGAGATCGACCGCGCGAAGACCGCCTTTTTCTCGAACGTGAGCCACGAATTCCGAACCCCGCTCACCCTCATGCTGGGGCCCCTGGAGGATGCGCTCGAGGGCGAGGACCTGGCGCCCGAGGAGCGCGAGCGCCTGGGGCTGATCCACCGAAACGCGCTTCGGCTCTCCAAGCTGGTCAACGCGCTGCTCGATTTCTCGCGGATCGAAGCGGGACGGGCCCAGGCGACCTACCGCCCCACCGATCTCGGCACGCTCACCGCCGACCTGGCCAGCGCGTTTCGGTCGGCCGTCGAGCGCGCCGGTCTGGAGCTGGTCGTCCGCTGCCCGTCCGGCGGAGAGCCGGCGTGGGTCGACCCGGCGATGTGGGAGAAGATCGTCCTGAACCTTCTCTCCAACGCCTTCAAGTTCACGTTCCAGGGGCGGATCGAGATCGCCCTCGAGACCGTGGGCCGGGAATGGCAGCTGACGGTCCGCGACACCGGCATCGGGATCGAGGCGGACGACCGGGCCCGGATCTTCGACCGATTCCACCGCGTCGAGGGCGCCCAAGGGCGCTCGTACGAGGGCTCGGGGATCGGGCTGGCCCTCGTGCTCGAGCTGGCCCGCCTCCACGGCGGAACGGCGCGCGTCGAGAGCGCCGTGGGACAGGGGAGCGCCTTCATCGTTCACATCCCGCGAGGTTACGCCCATCTCCCCGCCGACCGGGTCGCGTCCGGCGAGGCACCGCGCCCCGGGTTGGAGCGGACGTTCGTGGAGGAGGCGCTGCGATGGCTCCCCGATTCGGACGGCCATCGCCTCGAGCCCTCAGCCCGCGATGCGGGCGGCTCGAGCCGCGAGACCCCCGCGAGTCGACCCCTTCCTCGTGTCCTCCTCGCCGACGACAACGCCGATCTGCGCGACTACGTCCGACGCCTTCTCGAGCCCCATTACGAAGTCGAGACGGTTCCGGACGGGGAGGCCGCGCTGGAGTCGATCCGCCGCCGTCCACCCGATCTGGTCCTTTCCGACATCATGATGCCGAGGCGCGACGGGTTCGCTCTGCTGCGCGCCCTCCGGGAGGACCCGGACACGGCGTCGCTTCCCGTCCTCCTCCTCTCGGCGCGCGCGGGCGAGGAATCGCGGGTCGAGGGGCTGGAGCTGGGGGCCGACGACTACCTCGTCAAACCGTTCGCCGCGAGAGAGCTTCTGGCGCGCGTCGCGTCGCGAATCGTCGACAGCGAGCGGCGGTCCTCCGAGTCGCGCGTGCGCGACGTGCTGGAGAGCGTCTCGGACGGATTCCAGGCCCTGGATGCCGAGGGGCGCTTCCGCTACGTGAACCTCGCCATGCGGCGCATGTGGGAGGATCTGGGGCGCTCGAGCGAGGTGATCGGCAAGCACGTCTTCGAGGTCTTTCCCGAGGCTCGGGAGACGACGCTGGGGAGGGCCCTCCATCGGGCGCTCACCGAGCGGGTGCCGATCGAGACCGAGTCGTTCCACGAGCCCTTCCAGCGGTGGTTCCTGGTGCGCCATTACCCCAGCCCCGACGGCGGCCTGTCCATCGTTTCCCAGGACATCACCGCGCGCAAGCAGGCGGAGGAGCGCGCGCGGGAAGGGGAGCGGCGCAAGGACGAGTTCCTGGCGACCCTGGCGCACGAGCTTCGAAATCCGCTCGCCCCCATCCGGAACGCCGTCGCCATTCTCCAGTCGCGAGGCTCCGGGGATGTGGAAGCCCGTTGGGCGCGAGGGGTGATCGAGCGCCAGGTGGCCTCGATGGCGCACCTGCTGGACGATCTGCTCGACATCTCCCGGATCGCGAGGAACACGCTCCAGCTGCGGAAGGGACGCCACACGCTGGCCGAGATCGTGCAGCGCAGCCTGGAGACGAGCCAGCCGGCCATCCAGGCGGCCGGTCACAGGCTCACCCTCTCGCTGCCGGAGGAGGACCTGTGGCTCGTGGCCGATCCCCTGCGGCTCGCCCAGGTGCTCTCGAATCTCCTGAACAACGCGGCCAAGTACACGCCCCGGGGCGGGCGGATCGAGCTCTCGGGCCGCAGGGAGGGATTGGACGTCGTGATCGCGGTCCGCGACAACGGAATCGGGATCGCTCCCGACTTCCTGCCGCAGGTCTTCGAGATGTTCGTGCAGGGCGCTCCCGCCTCGGATCTATCGGAGGGCGGGCTGGGCATCGGACTCTCGCTCGTGCAGGGGATCGTGACGGCGCACGGGGGACGGGTCCACGCAAGAAGCGGAGGCCCCGGCCAGGGGAGCGAGTTCACCGTTCATCTTCCCGTCGCACCGCCGCGTTCCGAGGAAGCGGCGGTCCCCGCGGTCGAGCTCGATCCCGAGAGCATCGCGCCGTCCACGGCGGTCACGTCCCAGGACGCCCCCGTCTAGTCCCGCTCGCCCCCGCGCTCCTCGCGCTTCGCCGCTTCCCACAACCGGTCCAGCTCCGGCAGTCCGGCCTCGTCCACGGAGCGCCCCTGCTCGCGGAGCATCGCGGCCACGCGATCGAACCGTCCCCGGAACTTCTCGGTCGCCAGGCGCAGGCGCGCCTCGGGATCGATGCGCAGGAAGCGCGAGAGGTTGACCACCGCGAAGAGGAGATCGCCGATCTCCTCGGCGATCCGCTCGGGCGCGGCCAGGTCCATCTCCCGCTCCACCTCCGCCAGCTCTTCGCGGATCTTCTCCACGACGCCCTGCGCGTGCTCCCAGTCGAAGCCGACGGAGGCGGCCTTCTCCTGGATGCGGTAGGCCTGGAGCAGGGCGGGCAGCGCGTCGGGGCGCTTGCCCAGGATCGAGGTGTCCGCCGACTCCTTCCGCTTCCGCTCCTCCCACCGGCGCAGCACCCCCTGGGCGTCCAGTTCCGGCCCCGACGCCTCGTCGCCGAACACGTGGGGGTGGCGCCCGACCATCTTGGCGATGTTCCGGCGCAGCACCGCGGCCGGTGTCGCGCCGCCTTCGCGCTCGAGCGCCACCGCGAGGAAGCAGGCCAGGTAGAAGAGGTCGCCCAGCTCCTCGGACGCGCCGTCGGCGTTGGCTTCGGCGACCGCCTCGCCGATCTCGTGCGCTTCCTCCACGACGTAGGGCGTGAGCGTGCGCGGCGTCTGCTCGCGGTCCCAGGGACAGCCCTCGTCCGAAGCGAGGTGGCGCACCAGGTCGAGCAGCTCGGCGGCCGCGGCGGCGAAATCCGAGCGATCCCGGGCGGGGGGCGAGAGCGGCGGGCGCGGCGCGTCCATCGCGCCAGTCTAGCCGAGAGGGCCGCCGCGGCCCCAGCGAAAGCCGCCGTTCTTGCGCGCGCCCCGGACGTGTGATACTCGTGGCTAGCCGGGAAACCGGCGCGCCTATGGAATTTCCGACCTGGGTCGAAGTCGACCTCAACCGCTTCCGCCGGAATCTCGCGGCCATCGCCACGGCCATCGGGCCCCGGCGGAGGATCCTCCTCGTCGTCAAAGCCGACGCCTACGGCCACGGCGCCGTCGAGATCGCGCGCTGCGCGGTCCAGAACGGCGTTTCGATGCTGGGCGTGGCCACCCTGCACGAGGGGATCGAGCTGCGCTCGGCGGGAATCGACCTCCCGATCGTCATCCTGAGCCCCGGCCTCCTCTGCGAGGTGGACGAGATCATCGAGCACCGGCTCACGCCCTGCGTGGCCACGCTGGGCTTCGCGCAGCGGCTCTCCGAGCGGTGCGCCGCGCATCAGGTCCTCTGCCGGGTTCACGTCGAGGTGGACACCGGAATGGGACGCGCCGGGGTCGCCGAATCGGAAGCCGTGGACTTCGTCGAGCGGCTGACCAGCCTCCCGAACCTCCGCCTCGAGGGGATCTTCACCCATTTCCCCGACGCCGATTCCGGGCGCACCGAGGTGAGCGAGGAGCAGCTTCGCCGTTTCGGCGCCGTGCTCCACGCCCTGGAGCTTCGGAAGATCGAGGTTCCGGTCCGCCATGCCGCGAACAGCGCGGGGATCCTGAGCGTGCACGACTCCTATCTCGACATGGTGCGTCCCGGCATCCTGGCCTACGGCTTCTATCCGAGCCGCGCCGTGCCGCATAGCGTCGACGTGGAGGGGGTGATGGCGTTCAAGACACGCATCGTCCAGCTCCGCGATCTCCCGCCCGGGCGTTTCGTCTCCTACGGCCGCACGTTCCAGGCGCCGGGCTGGATGCGGATCGCGGTGCTGGCGGTGGGCTACGGCCACGGCTATCCCTGGGCGCTCTCCAACCGCGGCGAGGTGCTGATTCGCGGCCGGCGCGCGCCGGTCGTGGGGCGCGTCACCATGGACCTCACGATGGTGGACGTCTCGGCCATTCCCGAGGCGATGCCGGAGGACGAGGTGGTGCTCTGGGGGGAGCAGGGGGGCGCGCGGCTCGATCTGGGCGAAGTCGCCGAACGGGCGCAGACCATCCCCTACGATCTCCTCTGCAGCATGGGAAAGCGCGTCGTGCGCCTCTATCACAACGACGGCGAGCCGATGAAGGCGCTGACGCTGATCGGCGTGCGCGAGGAAACCGAGGTGATCGAGGGGGGCGGCGCCGCGGGACCGCGCCGCCGCCGGCGCCGCGTGCGCTATCGCAGCACGAGGAGCGGATCGTGAGCGCCGGCCCGGCGGCCGGCGGCGGGGCAGGGACATGAGCGACGGCGTGAAGCTGCTCGAAGCCGCTCGGCTCCTCCTCTCGAAAGCGCATGCGCCCTACTCGCACTACCGCGTCGCGGCCGCGCTCGAGGACGAACAGGGCGTCGTGCACCCCGGCGTCAACGTGGAGAGCGCGTCGCTCGGACTCACGATCTGCGCCGAGCGGAACGCGCTCTTCGGCGCGCTGGCCCGCGGCGCGCGGCGGTTTCGCCGCATCGCGATCGCGACGGATCCCCCGGGTCCCTGCGTCCCCTGCGGCGCCTGCCGCCAGGTCCTCGTCGAGCACGCTCCCGACCTCGAGGTGATCGTCGCCTCGCCCGAGGGCGCGCCCGAGATGATTCCCCTTCGCGATCTCCTGCCGCGCCCCTTCCTGTCGTTCTGATGCGCGACGTCATCGCCGCCAAGCGCGACGGCCGGGCGCTGTCGGAGGCCCAGATCCGCGCCTGGATCCGGGGCGTGAAGGACGGCTCCATTCCCGACTACCAGAGCGCCGCGCTGCTCATGGCGATCGTCTGGCGCGGCATGAGTCGCGACGAGACGGTCGTCCTCACCGACGCGCTGATGCGCTCGGGGCGCGTGCTCGACTGGAGCGGGCTCGGGCGCCCCACGGTGGACAAGCACTCGACGGGGGGCGTGGGGGACAAGGTCTCGATCGCGCTCGCCCCGTGGGTGGCGGCGTGCGGCGCGGTCGTGCCGATGATCGCCGGGCGCGGCCTGGGCCATACCGGCGGCACTCTCGACAAGCTCGAGGCGATTCCCGGCTTTCGAACCCGCCTTTCCGCCGCGGAATTCGAGGGCCAGGTGCGGAAGATCGGAGTCGCGATCGCGGGGCAGGGCGAAGACCTCGCCCCCGCCGACGGCGCGCTCTACGCACTGCGCGACGTGACCGGGACCGTGGAATCGGTGCCGCTCATCGTGGCGAGCATCCTCAGCAAGAAGGCCGCCTCGGGAGCGGCGGGCGTCGTGTTCGACGTGAAGTGCGGCGCCGGGGCCTTCATGCCCGGCCGCGACCAGGCCGCGGCCCTCGCGCGCGAGCTGGTCTCGGTGCTCTCGGGCATGGGGCGCAAGGCGCACGCGCTGGTCACCGCGATGGACGAACCGCTCGGTGCCGCGGTGGGGAACGCGAACGAGACGGCCGAGGCGTTCGCGGTGCTGCATCGGACCGCGCCCGCCGATCTCATGGACGTGACGCAGGCGCTCGCCGTGCGGATGCTGGTCGTGAGCGGGGTGGCGCGCGAGCGGCACGAGGCCGAGGCGCGCCTGGACCGTGCGCTGGAGACGGGCGAGGCGCTGCGCCGCGCCGAGCGCATGGTGCAGGCGCAGGGGGGCGATCCGCGCGTGGTCGGCGATCCGGGCCGGTTGCCCCGGGCCCCAGTCGAGATGGCGGTCCCCGCGCCGCGCGCCGGCTACGTCGCCTCGGTGGACGCGCGCCGGATCGGCGAGCTCGTGATCGCGATGGGCGGCGGCCGGCGTCGCAAGGAGGACGTGGTGGATCCGGCGGTGGGCGTGCGCCTGCTGCGGAAGCGCGGCGACCGCGTCGATGCCGGCGAGGCCCTCGCGCTGATCCAGGCCCGTCGCGAAGCTCTTGAATGGGTGGAAGCGGCGACGCGCGCCTACACCGTCGCCGACGAGCCGCCGGACCGGTCGCCGCTGGTGCTGGAGGAGATCGCGCCGTGATCCGGGTTCTTCCCGCGACGCCGGAGCGCTGGGACGACCTCGCGCACCTCTTCGGTCCGCGCGGCGCGTGCGCGGGCTGCTGGTGCATGTGGTGGCGGCGTTCGGCGGCCGAGTGGAAGCGCGGAAAGGGCGACGGAAACCGTCGCGCGCTCCGGCGCCTGGTGGACTCCGGCGAGCCGCCCGGCTTGATCGCCTACGAAGGGGGAGCGCCGATCGGATGGATCGCGCTGGCGCCGCGCGAGGCCTACGCGCGCCTGGCCTCGGCGCGCTCGCTGAAGCCGGTGGACGACACGCCGGTCTGGTCGGTCACCTGCTTCTTCGTGGCGAAGGATCATCGCCGTCGCGGCGTGAGCGCGCTTCTCCTGCGCGCGGCCGCGGAGCACGCGCGGAAGCACGGCGCGAAGATGATCGAGGGCTATCCCGTCGTGAGCCGCGCGGGGAAGATGCCGGACGCGTTCGCGTGGACGGGACTTCCCGGCGCCTTCGAGCGCGCGGGATTTCGCGAGGTCGCGCGACCGTCGGCGTCCCGGCGGATCATGAGGAAAGCGCTGAAGACGTAGGAGTCCGGCTACAGCCGGAGATGCTCCTCGGGCTGCGCCTCGCTGTCGTGCTGCTCCAGGTCGCGCGGCTCCGACTCCGGAGGCGGCGTGGCGCCCGTGTGGATGTCGCAGTAGCCGGTCGGCTCCGTCCCCTCTTTGAAGAGCTCCATCTCCGTCTCGGGGCAGGAGGGATTGGCGAGCAGGCCGGTCTGGCTGCAGATCAGGCGCG
>DATJEJ010000185.1:0-7776 GCA_035496795.1 Candidatus Omnitrophota bacterium | reverse complement strand
CGCCGTCGCCGTAGTGCTGGCGCTCGAGCAGCTCCAGATGGTCGCGGTTGATTTCGGGGATGACGAGCGGGACGAGCGGGTCCATCCGATGGTTACGCGCATTGGACGAGACCAGGTGTCCGGCGCGCGCGTAGTGCTCCTCCAGCTCTCCGGCGACCGACGCGTCCAGGGCGGAGAAGAGGAGGCGCGAGGCAAAGCGCTCGCGCGGCCCCTTCACCCGGAGCGCGCGCGACGCCGCGGGAATCGCGGTCGGGAGCTTCCAGCGGCTTCCGACCGCCTCTTCGTAACGCTTCCCGGCGCTCTGATCGGAGGCCATGACCTCGGTCAGCTCGAACCAGGGATGGTTTTCGAGGAGCTGCACGAAGCGCTGCCCGACCGTCCCGGTGGCTCCGAGCACGGCGACCGGAATGCGCTTCGAGGGAGGCCCCTGGCGCCCCGGGCGGCGGGAGACGGCCTCCTTGCGAACGGGCGCCTTGCGCCGCGAAGTCGTTGCTGCAGTTCGTTTTCTTGCCACCATAGACCCTCCATGATACGGTTGGGTGCTCTGGTCCCGCAACCCCATTCCCGGTCGTTCGAGGAGGCCACGCCGTGTTCCGCAAGCGCTCGGCAGCTCCGCGGGGCGTGCGCTCCGCCGCCGTGCCGTTCGGCGCCGCCCTGCTCGCGCTCTCGTTCCTGTCGCTCGGGGCCGCTCCCGCCGGCGCGGCGCCACGCGCCCGGGGAGGCGTTCCGCCCGCGCGAGAATTCCCGACCGGGACGCCGCGCATCGCATCGAGTGGAGCCGCGCGGTCGTGGACGCCCGGCGATCCAAGCCCTAGCCTCGAACATGCTTCATCGGCCGGTCCCCGTCAGATCGACAGCTATCCGCGCGACGGGGACAATCACGTGGCGGCGAACGCCGAGCTCTATTTCGTCTTCGACCAGCCGACGCAGAAGACCGGGCTCTTCTCGGTAGCCGATCTCGACTCGGCCGGACTCCCGCTTCTGAACTTGAATACCCCCCGCTGGTCGGCGCTCGGCGACACGGTGTTCCTCAAGCCGTTGGTCCCCATGACCCTGGGTCACCAGCACGGCATGCGGGTGGGCCTGATCGTCGGGTTCCGCTCCTTCCCCGCCGACACCGACACCATCTCGGTGGATCAGCCGATCATCTATTTCCGCACGTTCCCGCCGGCCGTGGTGCGTCGGACGTCGCAGCCCACGTCGCTCACCCTGACGCCCGGCGAACCGACCCCGGTGACGACCACCTTCCAGGAAACCTCCGGCAACGCGGTCACCCTCACGTCGGCGCACATCGAGATCTGGCCGAATGCGGATGCCTCGGGCGCCCCGGCGCTCGACGTGACCGTCCCCGTGGCGTACGTGATCCCGCGCGAGGGGATCGCGACCGTCACCGTGCCGGTCACCGTCCCCGGCGACGTGGCGCGGCAATCGCCCGACGGCCGGATCGCTCTCCGCATCACCTATCTCGGCGTCGACGAGACGCAGGTTCCCGCCACGCTCGACGCCTTCGCGGGGACCGTCACCGTCGCGCTCACGCCCACGCTGGCCGGAAACGCCGTCATCCGATCGGCCATCCTCGAATGGCCGCTTCCGGGCGCGGTCTTCGGCGCGGGCGACACGCTGAAGCCGCGCGCCGTGGTGATCGGCGACGGGACGGGGTATTTCCGCTCGGTCTTCTACATGGACGGCGAGGCGGTGGCGTTCGAGGAGGGCTTCATGGAGTCGGGGCGGCCGGTGGTCGTGGAGACCCGCGGCTCGATCCCGACGCGGCGTTTCGGCGAGCACCGGCTTCAGTTCGTGGTCGAAGCGCCGCAGACGGTCGCCGCGCAGCCGATCACCTTCCTGTCGACGCCGCCCGCGAACGGGCTCACGCCGCGGGGGCCCGCGGCTCCGCCGGCGCTTCCCGACACCTCGCGCTTCAGCCTGCAGAGCACGTGGCTCGCGGACGGCCGCTCGGGCTTCCGCGACGAGGAGAGCGCGGTCACGGGCTGGGCATCCTTCCGCGGCCGTTACGGACTCTCGGCCACCAAGAGCCTGGAGGCGCGCGTGACCAGCCGCGTCCGCTTCGACGACGTGCAGAACGGGAGCGCATCGCCGGAGCAGTTCCTGACCCGGTATCAGTCGACGCGCGCGGCGCTGGAGTGGGGCGACCTGGCTCCCGCGATCGCCTCGGGGGCGCCCCTTCTCGCGAGCCCGGTTCCGCGCCGCGCCTCCCAGGCGGTGCTCACCAGCCCGACCCTCGGCACCTTCGAGGGCTACATGGCGCTCGAGGCGCACCCGCGCTCCGCGGGCGGCCCGCTGCGGGAAGCTCGCTCCGACCTGTACGCCGCGCGGCTCACGCACGTGTTCCTGCCCGATCGGCTGCGCGCCTCGCTCTACGGCGGCTACACGCACGAAGACGCCACGCCCGGCGGGGTGGAGACCGCCACCCGCGCGCGCGTGATCTACGGCGGCTCGGCCACGCTCCTCCTCGCGCGCTGGACGCTCCTCGGCGACGTCGCCAGCGTGCGCCACCGGACCATCGCGGGCGTGGAGACCGGCCGCACGCGCACCGGGGCGCGGGGCGAGCTCTCCGGCACCGTCGCCCGGTTCCAGGCGCGCGCCGAGGCGTTCCGCTACCAGCCCTCGCTGGCCACCGCCCTGAACCCGTACGCCATCTCCGACCGCAAGGGATTCGCGGTGGACGTGGCCCGTCCGGTCCTCCGCTGGAAGGCCTTCGCCAATTACCGGCGCGAGAGCCCGGAAGACGCCTCCTCCGGCGCGCCCTCGGTCACGGCCGAGCGGATGAGCGCCGGCGCTTCCTTCTCGCTCAACCAGGACAGCTGGGTCTCGCCATCGATCATCCGCATCCGGCAGACCGGGTCGCAGACCGATTTCACCCAGACCCGGCTCGCCACCGAATTCACCGCGTCGGAGCAGATGGGCGGCCGGACGACCGCGCGCTTCGACGTGGGAACGTTCGACGACGAGAAGGGGGTCAACGTGAAGCGCCGCGTGCTCGCGGGCTCGGTGGTCTCGATGCGGCGCCATCCGGGGCGCGTGACGAGCACGATCTCGGCCGGCATCGAGCGCGACGAAAACCGTGACCTGCATTTGAGGGACATGACGATCCAGGGAGCGCTCGAAGTGCGGTGGGAGGCATCCCCCAGCCGCCTCCTGATCATGCCCTTCCTCTCGTACATCTCCCGCGACTACGAGCTGCAGGGACGCAGCGAAGACCGCGCGGGCGGCCGGCTGCAGATCTCCTTCCTGCGCGTGCCGGGTCTCGGAGACGCCGCGCTTTCCATTCAGGGACGGGTGGAGCGGATCTGGCGGCTCATCCCCGAAGGAACGCACGACACCGACGAGGCGGTCGAGATCTCCCTCGGGAAGCGGATTTCGATCCTCCCCTAGACTTCGGCGGCGTCAGCGCTCCGACGCGCGGGCTCCGCCCCGCGCGCCGGCTCCCTCGCGAACCTCCTCGCAAGCCCAAGTGCCTGCGCGCTCGCCCGGCCGCTTCGGCCAGCGTTCGCCTCGCTCCCCTGGAACGCTTTCTGCTCTTGCGCACTCGTCTCCTCTTCACTCTTCGGCGCCACTCCGCGCGCATGGCCGCGCGACAGGAAAGGGGTGCCGTATGAGAAGGGTTCACCTGGAAGTCTCTCGCGGATTGGTCGCGGGAGTGGCCGCGGTCCTTCCGCTTCTCCTCCTCACGAGCGCTTGCTCGAACAAGGGGGAGCGGCGGATCGCCGCGCCGGATCCTCCCTCCGACGCGCCGCAGGTGAGCGGGGCGCGGTGGGTCTGGGAGCCCGCGGCGCTCGCCGGCGCCGTCCAGGCGGCCGGGAAGAATCCGCTGGTCCAGCGCGCGCTGAGCCAGGCGCCGATCGCGGGGCTCAAGCCTCGATTCGATCTCGCGGTGCGCGCGGTCGGCGAGGTCGAGGACATGGGGCCGGTCGGGCTCACCATTCTTCCCTTCGCCGTGAACGGCGATCCGACGCGCGCCGTGTTCGTTTCGGTGGCCGAGGGGAATGAACAGGAAGCGGCCGAGTTCGCGGAAATGATCATGGGCCGCGAGCCCAACGCCGACGAGATCGGATACCACTCCGTCGCGTGGGGGAATCAGGTCGCCTGGGTGCGGTCGGGGGACGCCTGGGTCGTTCCTTCCGGAAGCGCGCACCAGGCGCCGATGCGCCGGCAGTGGACCAAGCTGTTCGACTGTCTCGCCCAGCGGATGCCCACCGGGTGCGCGGCCGGCGCCACCATCGCCGAGGAGCTGGTTCCGGGCTCGCCCCACGCGGCCGCGATCGGATGCGGCATCGGCGCGGCGGCCGGCGGCGTCTCGTGCGTCGCCGACTTCCTCCGGGACAAGTGACCCGTGGCCCCCCGTGTCGCGATGCTCGTGATTTCGGCGGTCCTGGGCCTGGCGGCCGCCTTCGCCGCGCCGCGCTCCTGGGGTGTCGCGCCCTTCCACGGCATTCTCCTCGGCGCCGCGATCTACATCGCGGCCCTGAGGCATGGGAGGGATGCGGCGCTCCGTGTCGCGGCATTCCTGGCGCTCGCGGCGGCGCAGGCCTGGGTGGTCTTCGTGGCCGCGCCCGGCGCGGACGTTCGGGCGACCTTCGTCATTCTCTCGACGTGGATCGTGCTGGAATCGGTGGGAGGCCCGTCCGCGGAGGTGCGGGCGCGGTGAAAACGCGGGCGGCTACCGGGAACGATGAGGCGGGCGCGTCGCCGGTCCGTTCCGGCCGCTCTTACCGCGCGCCGGCTTGCCGTCCTGCGTGGCGCCCGCAGCTTTGGGGAGGCGCGCGCGGCGCGGAGCCTTGCCGTCGCTCCGCCGCGCCGCCTTCTCCTTTGCCGCCCTGCCCTTCTTCGCCTTGCCCGCCTCGCGCGCCTTGCGCCTCGCCTCCAGCTGCGCGATTCGCTCGGCCACGCCGGCAAAGGCGTGCTGGAAGACCTCGTCCACGGTGCTCACGGCGACAAAGGTCAGCTTGGAGCGGATCGACTCGGGAATCTCGACCAGGTCCTTCTGGTTGTCCGAGGGAAAAACCACCGTCTTGATCCCCGCGCGATAGGCCGCCATGACCTTCTCCTTGAGGCCGCCCACGGCGAGCACCTTGCCGCGGAGCGTCACCTCTCCCGTCATGGCCACGTCGTTCCGGATCGGCGCCTCGGCCAGCGCGGAGGCGATCGCCATCACGATCGTGATGCCGGCCGAGGGACCGTCCTTGGGGACCGCCCCTTCCGGGAAATGGATGTGGAGGTCGTAGTCGTCGAACAGCTGCGGGTTGATCCCGAGCAGCTCCGCGCGGGCGCGAACGTAGGAATGCGCGGCCTGCACCGACTCCTTCATCACGTCGCCAAGCTGTCCGGTGACGATGACACGCCCGGCGCCGCGCATCTTGAGCGCCTCGATGAGCAGAAGGTCTCCCCCGGTCGCCGTCCAGGCGAGGCCGGTGGCCACGCCCACCTCGGCGTGCCCCTCCGCCACGTCGGGCACGATGTAGGGCGGGCCCAGGATCGGCTCCACGTCGGCCACCGAGAAGCGCCAGTCGCCGGTGTACCCGGTGGTCCGCTGCCGCGCTGCCTTCCGGCAGAAGGTGTCGATGGCGCGCTCCAGCTGCCGCACGCCCGCCTCGCGCGTGTACTCACGGATGATCTTGACCAGCGCCGCGTCGTCGAAGGCGATGTCGGTGGCGGCCAGCCCGTGCTCCTTAGACTCCCGGGGCACCAGGTGGCGGCGGGCGATCTCCAGCTTCTCCTCCTCCATGTAGCCCGGGATGGTGATCACTTCCAGGCGGTCGAGGAGCGCGCCGGGGATGAAGTCGAGCACGTTGGCCGTCGTGATGAAGAGGACGTCCGAGAGGTCGAAGGGGATCTCGATGAAGTGGTCCACGAAGTGCTGGTTCTGCTCCGGGTCCAGGACCTCGAGCAGGGCCGACGCGGGATCGCCGTCGGAGTCGTGCCCCAGCTTGTCGATCTCGTCGATCATGAAGACGGGGCTGGAGGAGCGGGCGTCGCGGAGCGACCGGAGGATCTTGCCGGGACGCGACCCGACGTAGGTGCGGCGGTGGCCCCGGATCTCGGCCTCGTCGCGCACGCCCCCCACGCTCATCCGCACGAAGGAGCGCCCCATCGCGCGCGCGATCGAGGCTCCCAGCGAGGTCTTGCCGGTGCCCGGGGGGCCCGCGAAGCAGAGGATGGGACCGTGCATGTCGTTCTTCAGCTTCAGGACCGACAGGTACTCCAGGATCCGCTCCTTCACCTTCTCCAGTCCGAAGTGCTCCTCGTTCAGCCGGCGCTGCACGTCTTCCAGCCGGATGTCGTGCGGCTTGTCGCGCGTCCAGGGGAGGGACAGAACCCACTCGACGTAATTCCGGATCACCCCCGACTCCTGAGCGGTGGGAGGCAGAAGGCGGAGACGGCTCGCCTCCTCCTGGACCACCGACCGCACGTGGGACGGGAGCGCCAGACTGTCCGAGCGGTCCAGGATCTGGCGGACCAGCATCTCCTGGGGATCGTCCTCGCCCAGCAGCCGGCGGATCTCCATCAGCTGCTGGCGGAGGAAGAACTCGCGCTGGGTCTTCTCCATCTGGGCGCTGGTGCGCCGGACGACGTCCTCCGCCACGCTCAGGCGCGCGATCTCGGAGTCGATCGCCTCGGCGACCAGGGAGAGGCGGTCCTGGACGTCGAGCGCCTCGATCACCCGCTTCTTGGTCTCCAGCGGGAAGCGGACGATCGAGGCGACGGTGTCGGCGAAGAGCCCGGGGTCTCCCAGGTTCATGCTGAAGATGTTGTCCAGCTCGGCCGGGTAGCCCGAGTCCACCTGGGACAGAGTCCGCAGAGCCTTCAAGATGCGCTGAATCAGGTTGTGGACCTGTCCGGGATCACGGACCGGCTCTTCGGGGCAGGCGACCCGCGCGACCATGTAGGGCTCGGTGCGCAGGAATTCCTGGACGGCGACGCGGCGCAGCCCCTCCAGCGTGACCTGCACGTTGCCGCCGGGGAGATTGAGGATCCGGATGATCCGCGCCGACAGCCCCACCCGGCTCAGCTCTTCGGGCCGGATGTCCTCTTCACGCTTGGCCGGGCTGTAGACAAGGGCCACCAGGGTGTCGGGGTCGGAGTGATCCCGGAGGAGGGCCTTGGACTGCTCGATCCGGACCTGGATGGAGGTGACGCCGAGGGGGAACACGATGGTGCTCATGAGGGGGAGCACCGGAATTTCCGAGGGGACATCGCATTGCAGCATCAGCCCGATTTCGGCTGCGGTACGCTTGCTCAACGGGGGCGCCCCTTTTCGCGGTGCGTGTTCGGTGGCTGGGAGACGACCGGCCACGGTATCATACGCCCCCGCCGCTGGCCAGCCGCCCCCCTGGATTCCGTTCCGCCACCGAATGCGAAACGACGGGCCACCAGGGGGGCTTCTTCCGATGGCCCATCGGTCCGCTTAGACGCCCACAGGGGTTCGCCCTTCCCTGCGGACGGCGCCGCTATCTTGCGGCGCTACCGCTTACCAGCCAGCCTTGCCGCCGTCCGTGTTGCCGAGGGCCACGATGAACGCGATCAGAAGGAGAGTCGCCACTGTTTCACCACCTCTCTGGGTTCGGGTTCGCTGCGATTGGAACCGCGCTGCTCGATCGAGATGCTTACCAGCCGGCCTTGCCGCCGCCGTCACCGAACATCGAAATCACGATCGCGATCAGAAGGAGAGCTTCCATCTCACACCCCACGTTTGTTTGGGTTTGGATTGTGTCGCTCGCTGAGTGCGAGTGCCTCGACGCAGACTTGCTAAAGCAGCCG
>DATJEJ010000184.1:0-10859 GCA_035496795.1 Candidatus Omnitrophota bacterium | reverse complement strand
TGGCACTCCTGGCCTGCGCGGCGGAAGGACTCTCGGCGCGCCGGTTCGCGGAATACCTCTCCCTGGGCCAGGTGCCCGATCCCGACGCCGCTCCCGATGAGACGTGGGCGCCTCCGGAGCACGAGCTGGCGCCGGCCGTGGCACGCGGGGAAGCGCCCGGCGACGGGAGCGCGCTCGCCGGCTCCGACGACGGCCGCGCTCCCGATCCCGACGCCGGAATTTCCGAGGGAGCGCTTCGCGCTCCGTGGCGGTGGGAGCGGCTCCTGGTGGACGCCGCGGTGATCGGCGGGCGCGACCGGTGGGCGAGGCGCCTCGACGGCTTGATCGAGGAGATCGCGCTCCGTCGAAAGGACCTGGATGGCGACGACGCGCGCGCGGCCGGGCTCGAGCGCATCGCCGCGGACCTCGACCACCTTCGCGCCTTCGCGCTCCCGCTCATCACGCGGCTCTCGGAGCTTCCGGCCGGCGCCACATGGGCGGTCTGGCTCGAGAATCTCCAGTCGCTCACGGCCGCGGCGCTCCGCCGCCCGCACGGCGTGCTCGGCGTCCTGGCCGAGCTCGCGCCGCTGGGACCGGTCGGACCGGTGGACCTCGTCGTCGTGCAGCATGTGCTCGCGCCGCGCCTTCGCGAGCTGGCGGCGCCTCCGGGCAGCCGGCCCGAGGGAGCGGTGTTCGTGGCCCCGATCGAGATGGCGCGCGGGCTCACGTTCGACGTGGTCTTCGTGCCGGGAATGGCCGAGAAGCTCTTTCCTCCGCGCATCCTGGAGGATCCCCTGCTTCCGGACGAGGCGCGCCGCGCCCTGGGCGCGGATCTCCTCGCGACCCAGGACTCCCGCGTCCAGGAGCACCGGCTCGCGCTCCGCCTGGCGGTGGGCGCCGCCGGGCGCCATGCCGCGCTCTCCTGGCCGCGCGTGGACGTGGAGATGGCGCGCGCGCGCGTGCCCTCCTTCTATGGCCTCGAGGCCATCCGCGCCATGGAGGGACGGCTCCCGGGATTCGACGAGCTGCGCGGGCGCGCGGAGACGGGAGGCTCGTCGCGGCTGGGATGGCCCGCTCCGGAGAATCCCGCGCGCGCGATCGACGACACCGAGTACGACCTGGCCGTCCTGGGACGACTCAAGGATTCGGGGAGCGACGCCCACGCGGGCGCGGCGAATTACCTGCTCGCCGCCAACCCCCACCTGGCGCGCGCGCTCCGCGCCCGCGGGCGGCGCTGGCTCAAGAAGTGGAGCTACGCCGACGGACTGGTGGATCCCGATCCCGACGCGCTCGCCGCGCTCGCCCGCCATCGCATGGGCGCGCGGTCGTTCTCGCCGACGGCGCTGGAGCGCTTTGCCTCCTGTCCCTACCAGTTCTTTCTCCAGGCCGTGCATCGCATCCAGCCGCGCGAGGAATCCGAGGCGCTCGAGACGATCGACCCCCTCACGCGGGGGGCGCTCTTCCACGAGATCCAGTTCGAGCTGCTCACCGCTTTGCGCGATCGCGGGAAGCTGCCGCTCGACCCCGAGCACCTGGAGGAGGCGTACCGCATTCTCGAGGAGGCCGCGAACCGCGTGGCCGACCAATGGAAGGAAAAGGTTGCGCCCGCCATTCCCCGCGTCTGGTCGGACGGCATCGGCGCGATCCGCGCCGACCTGCGCGAGTGGCTGCGGCGCTCCACGGAGAGCGCGCGCGGATGGGTGCCGCATCGGTTCGAGCTCTCCTTCGGGCTCGCCGATCGCGACCGGCCCACGGCCGATGCCTCCAGCGTGCCCGATCCCGTGACCATCCTCGACGGGGCGCGCCTGCGCGGCTCGGTGGACCTGGTGGAGCGCCGCGCCGACGGCGCGCTGCGCGTCACCGACCACAAGACCGGAAAAGCGCGCGTGGACGCGGGCGCGGTGGTCTGGGGTGGACGCACCCTTCAGCCGCTGCTTTACGCCCTTGCCGTCGAGGAGCTGCTCCAAGGCCGCGTCCTCTCGGGGCGCCTCTACTACTGCACGTCCGACGGCGGCTTCGAGGAGCGGGACATCCCCCTCGACGAGGAGAATCGCGCCGCGGCGGGAGCCGCGATCGGCGTGATCGGACGCGCGCTGGAGCAGGGTTTCCTTCCCGCGGCACCACGCCCGGACGCGTGCCGCTGGTGCGACTACCGCCCCGTCTGCGGCCCGAACGAGGAGGTGCGCACGGCGCGGAAGACGCGCGAGCGGCTCGAGGACCTGGATTCCCTGAGGGACATGTCGTGAAACGGCGCGCGAAGACCGATTCCGCGACCGGCGATCTGTTCGCGGCGACCGAGCCCGATCTGTTCGCGCCGGCGGAGGAGCCGCCGCCGGAGTCGGTGATGCCGGAGCCGATGATGCCGGAGCCGATCGCGGCTGACGAGCCGACGCCGGCAGCTCCGGCCCCGGCCGCCGAGCCTCCGACAAGACCCGGACCGCGCCGTCGTCCGCAACCCGCCGGCCCCGCGCTCGCCGATCAGGACCAGCGCGAACTCATCCGCACCGCGCTCGACGACACGCTCGTCGTCGAAGCCGCCGCGGGCACCGGCAAAACCACCGAGCTGGTGCGGCGCATGATCGCGATTCTCGAAGGGGGCCGCGCCGAGCTGGACCGGATGGTCGCGGTGACCTTCACCGATCCCGCCGCAGGCGAGCTGAAGCTCCGGCTCCGCACGGCGATCGAGGTGGCGCGGCTGGACGAATCGCGCCCACCCGCCGCGCGCGAGCGTCTTGCGGCCGCGCTCCCCAAGCTGGAGGAGGCGCGCATCGGGACGATCCACTCCTTCTGCGCCGATCTCCTGCGCGAGCGACCCGTGGAGGCGAGGGTGGATCCGCGCTTCGAAGTCGCCCCCGACGACGCGGCGCGCCCGCTTTTCGAGCGCGCCTTCCAGCGCTGGTTCGAGGGCCAGCTCGCCCATCCCTCGCCCGGCGTGAGCCGGATCCTCTGCCGATGGAAGCGAGAGCCCGCGTTCCTCTACTGGGGCAAGGACGAGGGGCCGCGCGGCCTCTTGCGCCGCGCGGCGTGGAGCCTGATCGGCCGCCGCGACTTCCCCACCCCGTGGCGGTACGCCGAGGGGTTCGAGCGGGACCGGACCATCGACGCGATCCTCGAAGAGATGGAGGCGCTGGCCGAGTGGGGGCCGCGCGGCAACGAGAAGGACTGGTTCGTGAAATCCCTCCTCGAGATCGGCAAGTACGTCGACGAGGTCCGGCGGATGGAGCGCGTGCGCGATCGCGACTACGACGCCCTCGAAGCCAAGCTCACCGAGTGGTCGAAAGTTTCCAAGAATAGGCACTGGACCCACAAGGGGTGGGCGACGTCGGGCGACCCTGAATTCGATCAGAAGGCGCTGCGCGCCCGGCGCGACGCGCTGAAGGCCGCCCTCGACCGCTTCGTCTCCGAGGCAGGGGCCGATCTCGCGCCCCGTCTCCGGGACGAGCTATGGCCGGTGGTGGAGGCGTACGAGAAGGCGAAGGAGACGGCGGGCTGCCTCGACTTCGAGGATCTGCTCCTCCGCGCGCGCGACCTGGTCCGAGGGAACGCCTCGGTTCGCCGGGAGCTGCAGCGCCGCTTCACCCACTACTTCGTGGACGAGTTCCAGGACACCGACCCGCTCCAGGCCGAGGTGCTCATGCTCCTCGCCGCGGACGATCCCGAGCTGACCGACTGGCGGCGGGCGCGGCCCGTTCCCGGAAAACTCTTCATCGTCGGGGATCCCAAGCAGTCGATCTACCGATTCCGACGCGCCGACGTCGCGCTCTATCGCGAGGTGCAGCGGCAGCTGGTCGCCCACGGCGCGCTCGCGGTGAATTTGACCGTGAGCTTCCGCTCGGTGCCGGAGATCCAGACCGCGGTGAACGCCGCCTTCGAGACGAGATTGGGCGGCGCGTCGGGTGGCGAGTACGTGCCTCTGGAGCCGTTCCGCCCGTCGGTGGAGGGGCAGCCTCCGGTCATCGCGCTGCCGGTCCCCGCTCCCTACAGCCCGTGGGGGAAGATCGTGAACTGGCGGATCGACGAATCGCTCCCCGACGTGGTGGCCGCCTGGATCGACTGGCTCGTCCGGGAGAGCGGCTGGACGGTCACCGAGCGCGAGAAGCCCGACGAGCGCGTGAAGGTCGAGCCGCGCCACGTCTGCGTGCTGTTCCGCCGCTTCCGCTCGGGTCCGGTGGACGTGACGCGCCCCTACGTGACCGCGCTCGAAGCGCGCATGCTTCCCCATCTCCTCGTCGGCGGCAGCTCGTTCCACGAGCGCGAGGAGGTCGAGGCGATCCGGAACACGCTGACCGCGATCGAGCGGCCGGACGACGAGCTTGCGGTGTTCGCGACACTTCGCGGGCCGCTCTTCGCCGTGAGCGACGCCGACCTCCTCACGTGGAAGGAGCGCGTGGGAGGGCTGCATCCGTTCCGCACGGTGCCTCCCGCGGTTCCCGGCGCCGAAGAGCCGCCGCCCGCGCTGGCCGAGGTGGCGGGCTGCCTCGCCATCCTCCGCGACCTGCACCGCACACGGAACCTGCGCCCCGTGGCCGACACCATCGCGCGTCTGCTCGAAGCCACGCGCGCGCACGCCGCCCTCGCGATCTGGCCGACGGGGATGCAGGCGCTCGCCAACGTCAGCCGCCTGATGGACCTGGCGCGCCGCGCCGAGCAGCAGGGTCTGGTCTCCTTCCGCGCCTTCGTGGACCGGCTGGAGGAGGACGCCGAGCGCGGCGAGGCCGCCGAGGCGCCGCTCCTGGAGGAAGGAATCCAGGGCGTGCGCCTCATGACCGTCCACAAGGCGAAGGGGTTAGAGTTTCCGATCGTGATCCTGGCGGACATGACCGCCAAGGAAACCTTCGAGGAGCCGGGGCGCTGGAGCGATCCCGCGCGCGGGTTGTTCGTCCAGAAGCTCGCCGGCTGTTCTCCTCCGGAGCTGATCGAGCACGCCGGCGAAGAGATGGAGCGGGAGCGCGAGGAGGCGGTGCGGCTCGTCTATGTGGCTGCGACGCGCGCGCGCGACGCCCTGGTCGTCCCCGTCGTCGGCGACGAGCCGTTCGACGGCTGGCTGAAGGCTCTTAACCCCATCGTCTATCCCGACGTATCGCGCTCCAAGCGTCCCGAGTCGCTGCAGGCGCCGGGCTGCCCGCTGTTCGGCGGGGACAGCGTGCCCGGCCGCCCCGACAACATGCAGCCCCCGATCCTCTCGGTGACCACGGGCGTCCACGTGCCCGCGGCGGGCGACCATCGAGCCGTGTGGTGGGATCCGATGACGCTGCAGCTCGGCGTGCGTCCCACCCTGGGCCTGGCGCAGTCCGAGATCCTGAAAGCCGACGAGGAGGGCCGTTCGGTCGAGGCGCTCGCGAACTGGGAAGCGTGGCGTTGGGAACGGGACGAGACTCGGGCCGAGGGAAGGAAGCCCACCCGCGTCGTGCGCGCGGCCACGGAATGGGTGCGCGCCACCGACACGAAGGTCGAGGGCGCCGACATGGTCGTGGTGATGGACGCGGCGTGGAAAGGCCCGCGGCCCAAGGGACCCCGATTCGGCACCCTCGTGCATGCCGTTCTTTCGGTCGTGGATCTCGCCGACCCTTCCGGGGTGGCCGCGCACGCTTCCGTCCAGGGCAGGATCCTCGGCGCCTCGGAGGAGGAGGCCGAGGCCGCCGCGCGCGTCGTGGAAGCGACCCTCGCTCATCCGGTGCTCCGCCGCGCCGCCGCGGCCGCTTCACGCGGAGAGTGCCGCCGCGAGACGCCGCTCGTGCTGCGTCTGGAGGACGGCACCCTCCTCGAGTGCGTGGCCGATCTGGCCTTCCGCGAGGATGGGCGATGGACGGTCGTGGACTTCAAGACGGACACGGAGCTGGGCGCGATGGCGGAGCCCTACAAGCGTCAGGTCGCTCTCTATGCGCACGGAATCGCGAATTCGACGGGAGCGGAGGCGGGGGGCGTCGTGCTGCGGGTCTAGGGTATCTCCACCCTAGCGTAAGACCTTCATCAGGCCCTCTTCTCCGCGATCGTCGCCTGTAAGCGTTCGCGCTATACTCCCGCACCAACCCTATCGCCGCAAACGCAGCCGCGGCGCGCCCGTTCCTCCGAAGCAGGGGGTAACGTCATGGCTCGCGTCTCGCGCTTCCGGGTTTCGGTCCTCATCGCACTCGTCGCCGCCACCGGGTGCGCTTCCACACACGACCGGCGCGCCTCGTATCTCCAGCTGATCCATCCCGACCAGCGTCCACCGATCGGAGAGGCGTCCGCGGCAGGCGACTCGCTGTTCGGGCAACGGGGCGCGAGTGAGCGGGGAGACGGCATCACGGAATCCCGTCGGCCATACCTCGAGGCGCTCGCTCGGCGATTCGCGCCCACGCTCGTGCTCCCGCCCGGTGACGCGGCGAAGCGGGGAGGCCGGATCCATCAGCTCCTGCCCACCGATCCCCGTCTCTTCGGCCGCGTTCTCCAGGTCGACCGCATCGCGGCTGCTCCCTACGGGCTGAGCAATTCCCTGTCGATTCCCCTCACCGACCTCAGCACGGACTCCCTCACGCGCCTCGTCGAGTCCGCCCGAGAGTATCGGATCCGCTCCGACGAGATCGAGGTCTGGTACTTCGACTTCCCGGGAGAGAACCCCCGGGCTTGGTGGGATGCCTACGAGCGATTGCGCACCGGCCCGGACAGCGCGGCCTGGAGCGTTCCGACCGTGTGGGCGCACCCCTTCGTGGAGGGTGGAGGGCGGGTCGTCGTGCAGTACTGGTACTTCTACCCGTTCAACGACTACCTGGGGAACCACGAGGGGGACTGGGAACACGTCAACGTCGTCCTCAATGCCGGCTCCGATTCCATCGCGGAAGTGCATTACTTCTTCCACGAACGCAGCGTCCGCCTTCCGCAGGGGCGCTACGCCCCGAGCATCCAGAACGGAACGCACCCCGTCGTCTTCGTCGGCGGACGCGCCAACGCGATCGTCAACGGTCCCATGCGCCTCTTGAACGGCGACCACAACTCAGGATCTCACGGCAATTTCCCATTCGCCGGGGAGTGGGAGGCGGTGGCGGGCCTCGGCCACACGGAGAGCGTCTATCGCGCCGATGCCGAATCGGCCCGCGTCATCCCCTACGGCCGCTTTCGGGTCGTCCTCGTTCCCGACCCGGGTCAGCTTGAATACCGGAGCCATCCCGAAGTGCTTCGCGACTGGATCTGGCTGCTCCTTCCAGCGCGTTGGGGCTACCCCAGCGCTCCCTCCCTTGCCGGGTCCTTCCGATTGACCGACGTCGGGAATCGGGCTCCGTTCGGCCCTGCCTACAACTCGGGCTGGAATCGCACCGCGCCCGGCATCGGGTACGCGAGCTATAACCTCCGCCGCGTGCCGCGGGTCCAGTCCTACCTCGAAGACCTGGTGCAACCGTGGTACTACCTCTACGCGTTCCGTCACCCGCGTTTCGTGCATGACCCCCGAGGTCTTCTGGAACGCCGCGAACTGGAACGGCTCGGCCTCGCGCCCCGCGGCGGCCGCGCGGAACGGGGGCTGGGAAGTCCTGTTCTCGGCCTCCAGACGGGCTTCCCCCGAGGATCGTTTGCGAACAGCTACCGGTCGTCGGTGGGCGTTTCGATCTGGAGGAATTTCTGGCTCAAGGCCCGATTCGGCTACCTGGAGTTCATGGGAGGCTATCAGCGCTTCCGAAAGGAGCCCGTCGGCTCCGGAACGCTCTACCTCTATCCCCTCACGGCCGGCCTGATCGTCAACGGGGCCGAAGCGCGCGTGCGGCCGTATGCGTCGTTGGGTGTTGGAGGATATGGCTGGGAGTCGCGCCGACGGCTCCCGGCAAGCGACACGCAGTACGTGAACTCAGGATGGGGGCTGGGCGGCAACCTCGGCGTCGGAGTCGAATACTACCTGCGTCCGAAGCTGGCTCTCGACGTGTCGGCGCGCGTCCATGAGGCCGTGAGCCCGGGCAACGAAGCGGGGATCCGCGAGCGGCGGCTGCGATTCTTCACGCTATGGGTGGGCCACTACGTTCGATTCTAGTCCAAGCCCGGCGAGCAGCGCGTTGAACCGCGAGTCGCCGCGCAGCGAATCGAACCGGGGATCCACGCCCAGATTGTTGAGCGGGTCCCTTCCCTCATACGCCCGGGTGAGCCACCGGATCGCGGCCTCGCGATCGCCGAGGCCCACCTCGACGAGAGCGACATCGGCGGCCGGCGCTCGCCCGTCGGCGTGGAGTGCAGTCAGGTTCCGCAGAACGGCTCGGGCACGTTCGGTATCACCGGCGCGCGCTGCGGTGAAGCCGAGCGGGCCCAGGCCGAAGGTGCTGTCACCCACCAGCGATCGAGCCCGCTCGATCTCGATGAGCGCCTCCCCGAAGCGTCCCGTCCGCTCCAGCGCCGCGCCGAGATAGAGATGACTCGGGCCGAAGTCCGGCGCCATGACCAGGGTCGCGCGATGCTGGGCAATGGCCTGGTCGTATCGCCGCGCATAGAAATAGGTGTCGCCGAGATTCGCGTTGATGATGGGCGAGATGGGGTCGAGCGCGCGGGCGCGGACGGCCTCGGCGATCGCGTCGTCGGGCCGGTCCACGTCGCGCAGGTAGATCGAGTAGGCGTGATGGGCCGTCGCATAGCCCGGGTTGCATTCGATCGCGCGCCGGAACTCGGCCGCAGCGCCAGGAAGATCGCGGTCGTAATGAAGGCGCACGCGGGCCAGCGCGGTGTGAGCCTCGGCCAGGCCGTCGTCGAGGGCCAGCGCGCGGAGCGCTGCCTCGCGGGCCCGCGGAAATGTCTCGCTGGGGCGCGCCCCCGCGTAGGCGTCCAGAATCACGTAGACGTCGGCAATACCGGCGTAGGCGGGGGCGTACGCCGAATCGAGAACGGCTGCTTGCCGGAATTGCGCAAGAGCCTCCTCCAGCGCTCCCTTGGTCCTTCGATTCCAGAAGTACCGCCCCCGCAGATAGGCTTCGAACGCCTCAGGGCGCACCCGCTTATCCGACGTGAGCCGCTCCCGGTCCCCAGGCGAGAGGCGCGCACCGATTTGACGGGCGATGGCCAGAGCGACTTCCCCCTGGAGCGCGAGAACGTCCTTCATCTCGCGCTCGTAGCTTTGAGCCCAGAGATATCGGTCCCGGGCGGCATCGATGAGCTTGGCCGAGATGCGGACACGATCGCCCGAGCGCGTGACCGAGCCCTCGACCACGGCGTCCACGTGCAGTTTGCCCGCGATCGCGCGTGTCCCTCCGCCCTGCGCGCGCGCCGCTGCGCTCGAGCTGCGGGAGATGACGCGAAGACTACCGACACGCGCGAGCTGAGTCGTGAGCTCGTCGGTCATCCCCTCGGCGAAGTAGTCCTGGGTCGCGTCCCCTGAGAGGTTCTCGAGCGGGAGCACGGCGATCGCCTCGAACCGTGGCGCGTGCGCAAGCGCTCCGACAAGGTCACGGCCCTTCCAGGCGCCGACGCCCGCCAAAGCGACAGCCGCGCCGAAGCCGATCGCCATACGCAGCCGCCGGGGCGATCGACGGCGGCTGGGAAAGGCTCCTTCGACTCCTGCGGGTTCCAGGTCCCGGGCCAATGCGGCTGCCGTCGGATAACGCCGGTCGGGGTCCTTCTCGAGACACCGGAGGATGATCGATTCGAGTCCGGGAGGGAGGTCGGGCCGCAGGGTCCGCGGCGAGGGCGGCCGCCGATGCAGGATCGCGTCGATGACGCCGGCCGCGGTCTCGGCGGCGAACGGCCGTACACCCGTCGTCATCTCGTACAGGACGATCCCCAGGGCATGAAGATCCGTGCGCTCGTCCACCGGCTGCCCGAGAAGCTGCTCCGGCGCCATGTAGGGGAGCGTCCCCACCACGGTCTGCGATTCCGTGATGTTCGACCCCATCGAAGCGTTGAGATCTCCCTCGACGTTGATCAGCTTCGCGAGGCCGAAGTCGAGCACCTTGATCCAGCCCTTCTCGGTGATCATGACGTTGCCCGGCTTGAGGTCCCGATGCACGATACCCTGCTCGTGCGCCTCCTCGAGCGCCTCGGCGATCTGGCGCGCAATGCGCAGCGTCTCCTCGTTCGGCAGGGGCCCCGAACGCAGTCGATCCGCGAGCGTGACTCCGGGAACGAACTCCATGACGAGGAAGTCGCGGTCCGCGACCGAGTCGAACTCATGGATCGTGCTGATGCGCGGGTGCGAGAGACGGGAGAGGGCGTGAGCTTCGCGGCGGAAACGCTGGCGCGCCGGCTCGCTGTCGAGCGTGCCGGTCGGCAGAACCTTGATCGCGACATCGCGCTGGAGGCGCTCGTCGGTCGCCCGGTAGACGATGCCCATGCCTCCGGCGCCGAGCTGCTCGACGATCCGGTAGTGGCTGAGCAGCGCGCCAATCACAGGAGCGAAGACGACCGGGAGAGGTCGGATCCGACGTCGGTCATGATCGCCTCCGAGGGGCTGGCGTGCTGTCGTCTCTCGCGGGGGAGGACTCGGAGCCTACTCCTCGAGACATCCGGACGCCAGCGTGGGGATCCGGCTCCGTTGCGACTAGGTGCCTCCGCAATAGGTGAGAAACTGGCTCGCCAGCCGGGGACCCGTTCCGGCGTCCTCGTGCTTGAAGAAGACGTACGCTTCGCCCCAGGGCTGTTCCTGCACTCGCTTCGCCCACTCGCGAATGTCGTTCTCCCCGTACTCGACCCGGCGAAGGCGGAGATAGCCCCAGTCCGCGGTCGCGACGAACGGGGGGTCGCCCTCTTCCCCGGTGTCGGCCACGCACCAGGCCTGGTTGCACTCGCGCAGCGCCGTGTAGACCTCGTCGTCGTGCCAGGACGCGTGGCGGAACTCGAACGCCGCGCGCGCGCGGCCGAGCAGCGGGAGAAAGTCGCGGAGGCGTTGGACGTCCTTCTTCATATTGGGCGGAAGCTGAACCAGGAACGGGCCGAGC
>DATJEJ010000183.1:0-8723 GCA_035496795.1 Candidatus Omnitrophota bacterium | reverse complement strand
CAAGAACAGCGAAGCGGGCATTTTCCCCGACAAGGAACTCTTCGCGAAGATGGGCAAGTTCAACGAGGAGCTGGTGAACGCGGGCGTCATGCTCGCGGGCGAGGGGCTGCAACCAATCTCAAAGGGCGTGCGCGTCCGCTTCTCCGGCGGAAAGAAGACCGTGATCGACGGGCCCTTCGCCGAAGCGAAGGAGCTGATCGCCGGGTTCTGGCTCTGGCAGGTGAAGTCCAAGGAGGAGGCGATCGAGTGGCTCAAGCGGGCCCCGTTCGAGGACACCGAGGTGGAGATCCGCCAGGTGTACGAGTCGGAGGATTTCGGCGACGCCTTCCCCCAGGAGCTGCGTGAGCAGGAAGAGAATCTGAGGGGCCGGATCGCCTCGCGGAAGTAACCCCCACGTTCAGGAAGGCCGCGGTCCCCCGGTGGCGCTCGCGGGGACCGCGGGCCAGTATCGGTCATCGGCTGGCCTCCTGCCCGCGACGCGCTTCGTGCGGCCCCGCCGGCAAGGGTATCATCCTGCGCCATGCACGGTCCTCATGCCGGGCACGATGCCCACGCCGGCCACGATCCCCACGCCGGGCACGATCAGCACGCCGGGCACGATCGACATGCGGGGCACTCGGCCGCCATGTTCCGGCGGAAGTTCTGGGGGACGCTTCTCCTCTCGATCCCCACCCTCGTCTGGGCGCCGATGATCCAGCGGTGGTTCGGCTACGAGGCCCCCGGCGGCCCGGCGGCCTCGCGCTGGATCTCGGCCGCGTTCGGAACCGCGGTCTTCCTGTACGGGGGCATCGTGTTCCTCCGAGGGGCGCGCGGCGAGCTGGCCGACCGTCGTCCCGGCATGATGACGCTGATCTCGCTCGCGATCAGCGTCGCCTTTCTGTTCAGCCTGTTCGTCACCTTCGGCTTCCCCGGGATGGATCTCTGGTGGGAGCTCGCCACGCTGGTCACGATCATGGTGCTCGGACACTGGATCGAGATGCGCTCGATCGCCCAGGCCGGCGGCGCCCTGAACGAGCTGGCCAAGCTCCTGCCCGACACCGCGGAGCGCCTCGCCGGCGACGCGGTCGAGCGCGTCCCCGTCTCGGATCTCCGTGAGGGGGATCTTCTCCTGGTCCGACCGGGGGCCGCGGTTCCCGCGGACGGCGTCGTCCGCGGCGGCGAGAGCGACGTGAACGAGGCGATGATCACCGGCGAATCGAGGCCGGTGCGGAAGGGGCCCGGCGCCCGCATGATCGCCGGAACCGTCAACGGCCCGGGCTCGCTGCGGATCGAGGTCACCGGGACCGGATCGAAGACGGCGCTGGCGGGGATCATGCGCCTGGTGGCGCAGGCCCAGAGCTCGCGCTCCCGCGCGCAGGCCCTCGCCGATCGCGCGGCGTTCCTCCTCACGGTCGTGGCGGTGGCCGCCGCGATCGCCACCGCGGTCGTCTGGATGATCGTCGGGCGTGAGACCTCGTACGTGGTGGAGCGGGTCGTCACGGTGCTCGTCATCGCCTGCCCGCACGCGCTGGGCCTCGCGATCCCGCTCGTCGTCGCGATCTCCACGACCCTGGGCGCGCAGAACGGGCTCTTGGTGCGGGATCGGCGCGGTCTCGAGGAGGCACGGAACGTGACGACCGTCTTCTTCGACAAGACGGGCACCCTGACCCGCGGGGAGTTCCGGGTCGTGGACATCGCCACGCGCGACGGCCTGGCGCCGGACGAGGCCCTCGCCCTGGCCGCGGCGGTGGAGCGCGATTCGGAACACACCATCGCGCGCGGGATCGCAAAGAGCGCGGAGGAGCGGAAGCTCGCGATCCCCGCGGCCGACTCGTTCCAGGCCCTCCCCGGCCAGGGAGTGCGGGCTCGAGTGGGCGGGAGGACGCTTCACGTCGGCGGGCCCGCGCTGCTCCGCACGCTCGGGGCCCAGCTGGATCCGGCACTCCACGCCGCGATGGAGCGCGCGGCCTCGCGGGGCCAGGCGTCGGTGGTTCTGTTGGAGAACGGCCGGCCGCTCGCGACCTTGGCCGTGGCCGACGCCGTGCGGGAGGAGTCGCGCGAAGCGGTGCGGCGCCTCCACGAGCAGGGGGTCCAGGTCGTGATGATGACCGGCGACGCGCGCGCGGTCGCCGACGCCGTGGGGAACGAGCTGGGGATCGACCAGGTGTTCGCCGAAGTGCTGCCCGACCAGAAGGCATCGCGCATCCAAGAGGCGCAGCGCGCGGGAAAGAAGGTGGCGATGGTGGGCGACGGCGTGAACGACGCGCCCGCGCTCGTGACCGCGGACGTCGGCATCGCGATCGGCGCCGGCACCGACGTCGCCGTGGAAGCCGGCGACGTGATCCTGGTCCGGAGCGATCCTCGCGACGTCCCCCGCATCATCGCGCTGAGCCGCGCGACCTACCGGAAGGAGATCCAGAACCTCTGGTGGGCCGCCGGCTACAACGTCGCCGCCATTCCCCTCGCCGCGGGCGTGCTCGCCCCCTGGGGCGTCGTGCTCCATCCCGCCGTCGGGGCCGTGCTCATGTCCCTCAGCACGATCATCGTCGCCGTCAACGCGCAGCTCCTGCGACGGGTCCGCCTGTGACGCCCCCCGACGTCCCGCGCGCGATCGAAGCGGTCTGGCACATGGAGTCGGCCCGCCTCATCGCGGGGCTGACCCGAATGGTGCGCGACGTGGGCCTGGCCGAGGATCTGGCGCAGGAGGCGCTCGTCGTGGCGCTGGAGCGCTGGCCGGCGGACGGCATCCCCGACAACCCGGCGGCCTGGCTGATGACCACGGCGAAGCGGCGCGCCATCGACCTCCTGCGCCGCGACAAGCGCCTCGCGCCCAAGCACGAGGAGATCGCCCGGGAGCTCGAATCCCGGGCGGCGGACTCCGGCCTCGACGAGGCCATCGACGATCCGGTCGGCGACGACCTCCTCCGGCTCATGTTCATCGCCTGTCATCCCGTCCTCTCCACCGAGGCGCGTACGGCCCTCACGCTGCGCCTCCTCGGAGGGCTGACGACCGACGAGATCGCGCGCGCCTTCCTGGTTTCCGAGACGACGGTGGCCCAGCGGATCGTCCGCGCCAAGCGCGCCCTTTCCGAGGCGCGCGTCCCCTTCGAGGTCCCGCGCGGACCCGACCTGGCGGCGCGGCTCACGTCGGTGCTCGAGGTGCTCTACCTGGTCTTCAACGAGGGCTATGCCGCGACCGCGGGCGAGGACTGGATGCGCCCCGCGCTCTGCGAGGAGGCCCTGCGCCTTTCACGGATCCTCGCGGCGCTCATGCCCTCGGAGCCGGAGGTGCACGGGCTGGTCGCGCTGATGGAGATCCAGGCGTCGCGGATGCGCGCGCGGATCGGACCCTCCGGCGAGCCGGTGCTCCTGATGGAGCAGGACCGCGCGCGGTGGGACCGCCTCCTCATCGGACGCGGCCTCGCGGCGCTGGCGCGGGCCGAGTCGCTGAGCGACGCGCCCGGGACCTACGTGCTCCAGGCCTCGATCGCCGCGTGCCACGCGCGCGCCCGCACGGCTCCGGAGACCGATTGGAGGCGCATCGCGTCGCTCTACGGGGCGCTCGGCCGGATCACCCCTTCCCCGGTGGTGGAGCTGAACCGCGCGGTCGCGGTCGCGATGGCCGAAGGCCCCGCGGCGGGGCTTGCGATCGTCGAGACGCTCGTCTCCGAGCCCGCGCTCCGCGGCTATCACCTGCTCCCGGCGGTGCGCGGCGATCTGCTCGAGAAGCTGGGGCGCGTCGAGGAGGCGCGCGCGGAGTTCCAGCGCGCCGCGTCGATCACGCGAAACGCCGCCGAGCGGAAGATCCTGCTCGAGCGGGCCGCTACGGCCCCAGCTCGATGATCCGGACCTTCTCCAGCGTCACCAGCCCCTCCCCCACCATCCGGTCCACCTCCTCCATGAACCGCTCGATCGCCTCTTCCGCGTCCACGATCTCGATCACCACCGGCAGGTCGGAGGACAGCTCCAGCAGCTTCGCCGTGTGGAGGCGCGAGTGGCGGCCGAATCCCATGGGACCGTGGAGCACCGTCGCGCCCGCCAGCCCCTGCGCGCGCGCCCGTTCGACCAGCGCGTGATGGAGGGGCTTTCCCTCGTGGCGATCGGAATCGCCGATGAAGATCCGGAGCAGCATCCCTTCGCGGGTTCGTCTCATGGCGCGCCCCCTCCCTCGGCCAGGCTCTTCCCGTAGCGCGCGACGCGAGCCCGCTCCATCGTGATCATCACCGGCTGACCGCGGAGCAGCGCCTCGACGCCGTCGAGGAACCGCTCGAGCGCGACGGGATCGTCCACGATCTCCACGATGACGGGCCGCTCGACCGCGAGGGCGCCGGGGTGGTCGCCGAGAATGGGGCCGTTCCCGAGATAGCCCGACGTCCCCGCGAGCACCGTGGCGCCGGCGAGGCGTTCCCGGCGGGCCGTCTCGACGATCTCCTCGTAGAGGGGCCGCCCCCGCCGCTTCAGGAAATTGCTCAGGTGGAGGCGCAGCAGGGTCCTTTCTCCTTCGAGCTTCATGCCGCACCTCCGAGCCGCGCCGCGAGCAGGACGCCGAGGCGGACGCCGGCCATGCCCGCGACCAGGCTCAAGCCGACGTTGGCCAAGGCCCGGGCCCATTCTCCGTCGCTCATCAGCGTGTTGGTCTCGTACATGAACGCGGAGAAGGTGGTGAGCGATCCGAGGAAGCCGACGATCACGATCTGCCGCACCAGCTCGGGGCGCCCGAGAAGCCGGGCCGTGACCATGGCGCCGACCAGCCCCGCGGCGAAGCTTCCCGCGACGTTGACCGTGAACGTGCCGTAGGGAAACCCCGTTCCCAGCCACTGCGCCGCCGCGCGATTCACGACGTACCGCAGATTGGCGCCGAGAACGGCCCCCAGGGAGATCCAGAGGAACTCGGAGAGGCGCTCGATGACGAACCTCCTTCCATAAAAAAGACTCCGGGCCCCGTCTCCGGGGTCAGGAGTCATCAGCCCGCGGCGCATCCCCGGGCGGTTGTGGCGAACTCCGTCGCCTGTATGGTGCGCGAAGCTAGGGCAGCCCACCGGTGCCGTCAAGGAAATCGGGCGGCGTCTCCATCGAGGGCGGTGCTATGGTTCGCGGCCAGGACCGTGGTCCCAAGGCCGAGGAGGAGCGTCATGCGCGCGCACGTGGAGGGGCATCGCACCGGGCGGATCGGGTGGCTTCGCGCCGCCGTGCTGGGAGCCAACGACGGGATCGTCTCGACGGCCAGCCTCGTGGCGGGAGTGGCGGCGGCGCACGTGACGCGCGACGCCGTGATGGTCGCCGGAGTGGCCGGCCTGGTCGCGGGAGCCCTGTCGATGGCGGCCGGCGAATACGTCTCGGTCAGCTCGCAGTCCGACACCGAGCGCGCCGACATCGCGCGGGAAAGGAAGGAACTGGCCACGGCGCCGGAGGCCGAGCACGCCGAGCTCGCCGGGATCTACGAGAAGCGGGGGCTGGATCCGGATCTCGCCGGGCAGGTCGCGCGGCAGCTGATGGAGCGGGACGCCCTGGCCGCGCACGCGCACGATGAGCTGGGAATCACCGAGACCCTCCGCGCCCGGCCGCTTCAGGCCGCGTTCGCATCCGCCGCGAGCTTCGCGGTGGGAGCGTTCGTGCCTCTGGCTGCCGTTCTCCTGATCCCCATCTCGGGGCTGGTCTGGGGCGTCATGGGGACGGCCCTCGTGTGCCTGGCCGCGCTCGGCTGGCTGGCGGCGCGCACGGGCGGCTCTCCCGTGGTTCGCGGCACGGCGCGGGTCGTGCTGTGGGGCGCCCTCGCGATGGGACTCACCGCGGGGGTGGGCGCCCTGTTCGGGGCGGCGACTTAGGAACGGCTCACGCCTCGCCCGCTTCCCCGTTCGTCTCCGTCGCTTCGGCGCCCTCTTCGGCGATGCCGGCGTCCTCGATCAGCTCCCCCGCGGCGGGGTTCAGATCGTCGGTTCGCTGCGCCTCGCGGCGGGCCTGGCGCGCCGCCCTCTTCTCGGCCGCCTTCGCCACGCGCTTCTGCTCCTTCTGCTTCTTCAAGAACGAAGGTCGTTTGAATCCTGCCATACCGGATTGTCTCCTTCGGGTTTCGCCCTCCTGGGGCGGGAATGGGCTCCGCGCTCCGGCATGCTGCGGCCGAAGCGGCTGTGACGGCGCGCCGTGGTTCGCGCGCTGTCCGGAGTGACCGGATGCGGATCCAGCTCCGTCACCAGGGTCCCGAGGACCCAGTCGGCGATCGGAAGCAGGACGTTGAGGTTGCGATTCATGCGCACGTGGTGGATGCGATGGTGGCGCTCGATGAATCGGAACGCCCGCGTGCGCTCGATCCAGGGGAACATCGGCTTGTGCATGATGTAGTGCAGGCTCTCGTAGCCCGCGTAGTAGATCCCCGTTCCCACCGTGAAGGTGATCAGGAACGGGACGTACGGCAGGTTCACGCCCGCCGCGTGGAGCGCCAGCGACAACAGGGCCCACGGCACCGAAGCGATCACGATGAGGAGCGGGCCGCCCCACCACTGGAAATGCAGCGCTTCGTGCTGCTCCTCTTCGACGACGTGGAAAGTGTCGTCGAACTTGCAGAGCTGGTGATGGATCAGGGTGTGCTGGGTGAAGCACTCTTTGGGGAGCCAGGGGCGGTGAAGCCAATAGCGGTGGAACGCCCACTCGTAGAAACTGCCGTGAATGATCGAGGCGATGAGCGCAACGAGGATGGTGGCGATGAGCAATCGGATCTCCAGGACAGAGAAGGGCGGAGCGCGAGCCCTCATAGTACTCCAGAAGGGCGCTCCACCGCACGGGAGAACGGTGTGCGGGATGCTGGGTGGCGCGCTCGGGGCGCCGGGGGTAGCATGGCCGCCATGCGCGCAAGACCCACTGGGAAGGACGTTCCGCCCCTGGTCGTCCTATGCCTGGCGACCGCGCTGATGATCGCTCCGGCGCATGGTGCTTGGGCCGCGGATCCGCAGCCGCGCCCAGCGACCGCGGTACATCTCACCAGCGACCAGGTGGCCGATTCCCTCTTCGGAGCGCTTCGGGGCGGGAACTATGACGCTGCGTTCCATCTGTTTGATGCCAGGATGCAAGCGGCCGTTCCCGAGGAAAAACTACGTACTCTTTGGGAGGAGCAGATCGCGCAGCTGGGCGCCTTCCAGTCGTGGCAGCGCCAGGCGGGCGATCCCGCGCGCGGCTACGAGGTGCGCCTCGCCTCCCTCCGCTTCGAGCGCGGGGAGCTGAAAGCGATGGTCGCCGTGGATCCCGTCGAGGGACAGGTGGCCGGGTTCTTCATCCGCCCCGCGAGCCGTCCCGCGGCCGGGCACCCGGCGTACGCCGACACGACGCGGTTCCGCGCGCTGGAGGTGACCGTCGGGTCCGACCCCCTCCGGCTGCCCGGCACGCTCACGCTGCCCGTCGGAAGCGGCCCCTTCCCGGCTGCCGTCCTCGTCCATGGATCGGGGCCCCAGGACAGGGACGAGACGATCGGCGCGAACAAGGTCTTCCGCGACATCGCCGAGGGACTTGCCTCCCGGGGCGTCGCGGTGCTCCGCTACGACAAGCGCAGCCTGCGCTACCCCGAGGCACTGAAGGACGATCCCACGATCGACGCCGAAGTGATCCTGGACGCGGTGTCCGCGGTGAAGCTCCTGCAGGCGCGCCCGGAGATCGACCCGAAGCGGGTGTTCGTGATCGGGCACAGCCTGGGCGCGCAGCTCGCGCCCGAGATCGGAGTGCGCGCGGGCTCCGTGGCGGGGGTGGCGCTTCTCGCGCCGCCGGGGCGGAAGCCATGGGACATCGTCGTCGCGCAGATGCGCTACCTGGGCACGCCCGATTCGAACGTCGCCGATGCGGAGCGTTCGGCGGCGCTCCTGCGATCCGGAAAGGCGGCGGGACGCGCCATGACGTTCGCCGGAGCGCCGCTGTCCTACTGGCAGGACTGGGGGCGTCGCGACGGGCCGGCCCAGGCCCGCAAGCTGGGCCGCCCCATCCTCGTCCTGCACGGAAACCGCGACTTCCAGATCGCGGACGAGGACATCGCGGTCTGGAAGAAGCGGCTGGATGGGGTGAAGGACGCGCGGTTCGTGTCCCTGCCGGGGTTGAACCACCTCTTCATCGAGGGCACGGGCAAGCCCGGACCCGCGGAGTACGACACGCCGGGACACGTGGACGCGCGCGTGATCGACGAGCTCGCGCGCTTCATCACCCGTTGATGGTGAGCATTCCCCCCTCGGGATAGCGCGGCCCCGAGGTGACGCCCTGCGGCGCCGCTTCCTCGATGCGCCGGAGATCATCCTCGCTCAGCGTGATCTGGATCGCGCCCACGTTCTCCTCGAGATAGCGGCGGTGCTTGGTGCCGGGGATCGGGACGATCTCCTCCCCCTGGGCGAGCAGCCACGCGAGCGCCAGCTGCGATGGGGTGCAGCGCTTCTCCCGCGCGATCTCCTCGACGCGATGGACCAGGTCGAGGTTCTTCTGGAAGTTCTCCCCCTGGAAGCGGGGATGGTTGCGGCGGAAGTCGTCCGCAGGAAGATCCTCCGGCTTCTGGAAGCGGCCCGAGAGAAACCCGCGCCCGAGTGGACTGTACGCGACGAATCCGATCCCGAGCTCGCGGCAGGTGGCCAGCACGCCGTCCTCGGGATCGCGAGTCCAGAGGGAGTACTCGGTCTGGAGCGCCGTGATCGGGTGCACCGGGTACGCGCGGCGGATCGTGGCGGGCGACGCCTCGGAGAGGCCGATGTGGCGCACCTTGCCGGCACGCACCAGCTCGG
>DATJEJ010000182.1:0-3122 GCA_035496795.1 Candidatus Omnitrophota bacterium | reverse complement strand
CATCTCGCCGCGGCGTCGCTGCTGGCGCCGCATCTCACTCTTGAGAACGCGGCGGGGCTGATCGAGGCGGCGACCCATCGGAGCAAGGCCCAGGTCGAAAGCTGGCTCGCGCGGCGGTTCGCGGCGCCAGTCCCCCACGGGGCGCCTTCTGCCGTGATTCGGCCGATCGCCGGACTCGCCCCGGGGCGAGTTGCGGGCGTTCTCGGCGACCTGCTCGCCGGAACCCTGAGCGCTGCTTCTAATGTGCTCTCGATGGGAGCCGATCGTGGCCTGGGGCAACCGTCGGCTGGGCTCGATCCTTGTCGAGAGCCGCATCTCGCGGGGTGCGGCGCTTCCGCGACGCCCACCGACTCCAGCGCCGCGCAAGCGTCTCGCGTTCTGGCCAACGCCGCCTTCCCCGAAGGCCAACGCGCCCCGGGGCCAGTCGAGCCGGCTGCGTTGCCGGTCGAAGAACGCTATTCGGTGCACCTCACCATCCCGAAGTCGACGCACGACAAGCTCCGGCGCGCTCAAGCCCTCTTGAGCCACGCCATCCCGTCCGGAGACGTCGCGCAGGTGCTCGACCGAGCGCTCGATGTGCTGATTGTGCGGCTCGAGACGCGAAAGATCGGATCCGAGGCGGGACGGCCCTCTGCTCCAAGGAACCGCGCCCCCTCGAATCGAAGAGCTCGCCCCGGGAGGGTCCGCTACCTACCCGCACGTGTACGCCGCGCCGTCTGGGAGCGCGATCGCGGCCAGTGCACGTTCGTCACGCCGTCGGGCCACCGCTGCTCCGCCCGCCGCTTCCTGGAATTCGATCACGTCCGACCCTTGGCGCGAGGCGGAACGGCGACCGTCGAGGGATTGCGGCTGCGCTGCCGCGCGCACAATCAGCATTCGGCCGAGCAATCGTTCGGAACGGAGTTCATGAAGCACAAGCGGGAGCTGGCCCGCGCCGAGCGGGCGATCCGTCGCGAATTGAAGTCAGGCGCCAAGGGCCAGCCGGACCGAGTGCGTGAGCCGTCCGGGGTCTGGCGGATCACGCAGCGGTCCAGGGTTGGCCGGTTCACGCGGCCGTCCGGGGGTTGGCGGACCAGGCAACTCGCCCCGGGGCGAGTTCCGGTGCCGATTACCGCGCGTACGCGATGCCGACCGTGATGCTTCGCCCCGGCGCCGGGTAGCCCTTCACTTCCTGATAGCGGCGGTCCAGAGCGTTCGTCAGGCGCACGCGCGCCTCGGCCGGGATCCACCGCGCGAGAGACGCGGTCGCGCCCAGATCGAGCGAGGCGTAGCCGGGCGTGTCGCCCGAGAGCAGATGCCCCTGGGAGTCCACGAAGTCGAACGGGTCGCGCATCGAGTCGGTCCAACGCAAGGACGCCGACGCGGTCCCCCACGACGTGGGCGCCGCTTCGATCCAGCCTCCCGCGCGCCACGCGGGCCGCTTGGCCAGCCGAAGGTCGCGGCCGGCCGGATCTCCCGGGGCGTATTCGTTCAGATTCTTCGCGATGAGACGGGCCGCCCACCCTCCCACGGCGATGCGCCGCGACGGCGCGACCCGCAGCGACGCCTCGCCGCCCTCGATCCGCGCCCGGCCGATGTTGTCCGCCGTGAAGAACGAATTCGACTGGATCAGGTCGCGGAACCGGGTCGTGTGCCAGGTGGCGCGCGCCTCGAGACGCCCGCCCAGCCAGCTCCCGTCCGCGCCCGCTTCCCACGTGCGCGAGCGCTCGGGACGGAGCGTCTCCGACCCGTAGAGCGGATAGTAGAGATCGCTCAGGGTCGGCGCGGTGAACGCGCGGCCGTAGCCGGCGCGCAGCCTGAGGCCGGCCTCGCGGATCGGCACCGCGACCGCCAGGCGAGGCGCGCCGATCGCGCCGTAGCGGGAGTGATCGTCCAGCCGAATGCCGGCGTCGGCCAGGAGCCGCGGGTACTCCACGTGCGCCTGCGCATACAGCGAGCGCGTGATCGCGACGTGGTCCACGTGCGTCACCGATCCGAAGCCGCCGTACTGCGAGTCGTCGTCCCGATTCACGCTCTCCTCGCGGTACTCGGCGCCGGCGAGGAGGGAGCGGGTGGCGCTGCCGATCCGCGCGCGCAAGCCGGCGATGCCGCGCGTGTTATCGAGGCGCGTGTCGACGTAGTCGCCGCCCGTCGTGTCGGGACGATTCTCGTAATCGATCCGCCCCCCGAATCCGGAGACCTCTCCCTCGAGAGAGACCCGCCGGCCGAGCTCGCCGGCGGCCGACACGCGTCCGGCGATCACGCGATCGCGCTCCTCCGTGTTGGGATCCAATACCTGGTGCGTGAGGAAGTCCGACAGGTCGAAGCGGTAGTCGTCGGGAATCTGCTTCACCCCGCGCGTGGCCAGCCCGCTGAACGCCAGACGCCAGCGTCCCACCGGCGCCGCCGCGTGCACGCGGGTCGCGAGCCCGTCGTATTCGTCCCGTGGCCCCTCGCCGTCCGAGGTGAGCCGGCTCGCGTAGGCTCCCGCGCTCCACCGGCCGGGAGCCGCCCTCCACTCCGCCGACTGGCGCGTGGTGGCGCGCTCACCCAGCTCCGCACCGGCGCGGAGCCGCGTCGGGCCGGGGTCCCACGGGCTCAGGAATTGGATCACGCCGCCCACGGCACCCGTCCCGTAGAGGGAGGAGGCCGGACCGCCCATCACCTCGATCTGTCCCCATCCCGCGCCCGGAAGGTCAGCGAAGTCGAACGTGCCCGCCCAGGGGCCGTTCAGCGGGATGCCGTCGAAGAGAACGAGGGTGTGCCGCGGGTCGGCGCCACGGAGCCGCACGTCGGTCAGCTTCCCCGTGGTACCCGAACGCTGGACGTCGACGGCGGGCACGGCCCGCAGCGGATCGGCGGCGAACAGGGCCTGATCGCGGTCGAGGCGCTCGCGCGCGACCACCGTGACGTCGCTGGGCGTGCGGTCCAGCCGGACCGGCGCGCGCTCGGCCGTGACCACGATCGGCGGGAGGAGATAGCGCGGCGTCTCGGACGGAGGGGCCACCGAAGCCATAACCGCGGTGGACGACGAATCCGCGGGGGGCGCGGAGTCCTGTGCGCGCGCGGGGGCGATGGAGAACGGGACGAGAATGGACGACAGCACGAAGAAAACGGAGACGCGGGCAGGAAGCGGTCCCATG
>DATJEJ010000181.1:0-4422 GCA_035496795.1 Candidatus Omnitrophota bacterium | reverse complement strand
GGGTTCGACGCCGCCGTCATCGACGGGGCGGTGAACGGCGTGGGGAAGCAGATCGAGCGCGGCGCCATGCTCCTGCGCGCGGCGCAGACCGGATACGTGCAGTTCTACGCCTTGGTCATCACCCTGGGGCTGGTGGTCGTGCTCGGCTACCTGGCGCTCCGATGAGGCGCGCATGAGCCTTCTCGGCGTGCCGCTCCTCACGTTCCTGATCTTCCTGCCGCTCGTCGGCGCCGCCGTGGTCTTTCTCATGCCCTCGGCCAGGCTCGGCGCGATCCGCTGGACCGCCTTCCTGTTCTCGGCGCTGACGTTCCTGGCCTCGATCCCGCTCTGGACCGCCTTCGACACGGCCCGGAAGGGGATGCAGTTCGAGGAGAACGTCTCCTGGATCGGCCCGCTCGGCATCTCCTATCACCTGGGCGTGGACGGGATCAGCGCGCTCCTGATCCTCATGACGACGTTCCTGACCGCGATCGCGATCCTCTCCTCCTTCAGCGCCGTCACGAACCGGGTGAAGAGCTACATGGCGACGCTGCTCATCTTGGAGACGGGGATGATCGGCGTCTTCGCCGCGCTCGACCTCGTGCTCTTCTACATCTTCTGGGAAGCGGTGCTGATCCCCATGTACCTGATCATCGGCGTCTGGGGCGGTCCGCGACGGATCTACGCCGCGGTCAAGTTCATCCTCTACACGGTGGCGGGGAGCCTGCTCATGCTCGTCGCCATCCTGTACCTGTACTTCGCCTATCACGCCGCGTTCGGCACCTACACCTTCGACCTCATGAAGCTCTACGACACGCCGCTGGCGGGCTCGGCGCAGCTCTGGCTGTTCGCGGCGTTCGCGCTGGCCTTTGCGATCAAGGTGCCGATGTTCCCGTTCCACACCTGGCTGCCCGACGCGCACGTCGAGGCGCCCACGGCGGGGTCGGTGATCCTCGCGGGCGTGCTCCTGAAGATGGGGACCTACGGCTTCGTGCGGTTCGCGATGCCGCTCTTCCCGGAGGGAACGCGCGTGTTCGCTCCGTGGATCATCGCGCTCGCGGTGATCGGGATCATCTACGGAGCCCTGGTCGCCATGGTGCAGCGCGACGTGAAGAAACTCGTGGCCTATTCGTCCGTGAGCCACCTGGGGTTCGTGATGCTGGGGCTTTTCGCGCTGAACACGCAGGGGATCCAGGGAAGCGTGCTCCAGATGGTGAACCACGGGCTCTCCACCGGGGCGCTGTTCCTCGCGGTCGGGATCATCTACGAGCGGCGGCACACCCGCGAGATCTCGGAGTTCGGCGGGCTCTCCGCCGTCCTTCCCTGGTTCGCGGCCCTGTTCCTGATCATCTGCCTCTCCAGCCTGGGGCTGCCGGGGCTGAACGGCTTCATCGGCGAGTTCCTGATCCTGCTCGGCGCGTTCCGGGTCTACCCGTGGGTGACGGGGATCGCCGCGACCGGCGTGATCCTCGCCGCGGTCTATCTGCTCTGGATGTACGAGCGGGTGATGTTCGGCCCGGTCACGAACGAGAAGAACCGGGGCCTGCGCGACCTCTCGCCGCGCGAGTTCTGGACGCTGGCGCCGGTGATCGCGCTGATCATCTGGATCGGGGTCTTCCCGAATCCCTTCCTCCGCCGCCTCGACACCTCCTCGGCGGAGCTCATGGCCCGGGTGAACGCCCGGGTGATCGCGACCGAGACGATCGGGGCCGCGACGACGGCTGAGGCGGACGCGCCATGAAGCTCCCGATCGACGCCAACCTCGGGATGATCGAGCCGCTTCTCATCGTGAGCGGCGTGGCGATCGCGCTCCTCGTGATCGACCTGATGCTGCCGCACAACAAGAAGTACCTCTCGTCCTGGATCGCCATGGGCGGCATCGTCTGGGCCCTCTGGCGGACGCTGGCGCAGTGGGGCTCCGTCCAGCATGGCTACTCGGGCATGGTGGCGCTGGACTCGCTCTCCACCTTCTTCAACGTGCTCTTCTTGGCCAGCACCGGAGTCGTGATCCTCCTCTCGCATCCCTTCTTGAAGAAGGAGGACGTGGAGCACTCGGAGTACTACGCGCTGCTCCTGTTCGCGACGGCGGGGATGATGATCCTGGCCTCGGGCCTCGACCTGATCACGCTCTTCCTGGGGATCGAGGTTCTTTCGATCTCGCTCTACATCCTGGCGGGATACCGCAGGAATTCGGACGCCTCGAACGAGGCGGCGATGAAGTACTTCCTGCTGGGCGCCTTCTCGTCGGCCGTCCTCCTGTACGGCATCGCGCTCACCTACGGCGCCACCGGAACCACGAGCATCCCGAAGATCGCGGACGTTCTCGGGAACACGGCGAGTCCGGTGCCGGAGGGGCTGCTCTACGCGGGGCTGGCCCTGATCCTCGTGGGCCTGGCCTTCAAGGTGGCCGCCGCGCCGTTCCACATGTGGACTCCCGACGTGTACGAGGGAGCCCCCACGCCGATCACGGCGTTCATGTCGGCCGGCCCCAAGGCGGGCGCCTTCGCGGCGATCGTGCGGGTCTTCTTCGTGGCGTTCGGCCCGGTCCACGCCGAGTGGGACGCCGTACTCACCGTGATCACCATCCTCACCATGACGGTGGGGAACGTGGCCGCGATCGCGCAGACCAACGTGAAGCGGATGCTCGCCTATTCCAGCATCGCGCACACGGGGTACGTCCTGATCGGGATCGTCTCCGGCGGCGTGATCGGCGGGACCGGCGCCCTCTTCTACCTGCTCGCGTACGTGACGATGAACCTCGGCGCCTTCGCGGTGATCATCCTGCTGGAGCATCAGGGGGAGAAAGGGGACGAGCTCAAGGACTACGCCGGGCTCGGCTTCCGCTACCCGATCCTCGGCGCCCTGCTCTCGCTCTTCATGATCTCGCTCTCGGGGATCCCGCCCACGGTGGGCTTCGTCGGGAAGCTGTACCTGTTCGGCGCCGCCGTCTCCTCGGGGCACATCCTGCTCGCTGTCTTCGGCGTCCTCAACAGCGCCATTTCCGTCTTCTACTACCTTCGCCTCATGGTGCTGATGTACATGCGCGAGCCGCAGGAGGCCCTGCCGAAGCTCCGCGTCCCGATCGCGCTCGCCGTGGTGCTCCTGCTCACCGCGGCCGGCACGCTCCTCCCCGGCCTGTGGCCGAGCGGCCTCTTCGAGGCCGCGCAGAACGGGGTCCGCGCGCTCTTCTCGTAGGTTCCACGCTACATTTCGGCCCTAGCGCAATGTTCCTGGATTCTCCGACCTTGTCATCCGGTTGCTCTGCTTGTGTCAGGTCGGCACGATCAACATGTTCCAGAACATGTTCGAGGGCTGGCGGGATGGGATCGACTTCGCGGGGTTACCCGCGATTGTCTCTACTGAGTCGGCGGTCAGCGCTCCCAGACGGGAGCCCAGTCGTCACTGCGGATGAGGCTGCCGGCGACGATGCCGACCACCAGTCCGCTGCCGGCGCCGATCGCCCCGTAGATGACCGTGGCGACCCATTGATCCCGGCCATTCTCCTCGGAGGTGCTGATCAGCGCTCCGATGCCGGCGCCCACCACCAGACCCAGGAACGCTCCGGCGAGCGTGTGGCCGTGACGGCCCGAGCGGCGGTCGAGACCCTCGATCGCCCTGAACTCCAGACGGGACTCGTGACGCAGCCGCCTGTCGGATGCGAAGTACAAGGTCTCCGGCGTGGCCGCGAGGAACCGGGCGCGGAAGGAATCGTCGCTAGGCAGGCGGACGCGGATGCGATCGCCGCGTTGAAGGTCCATGAACGGGGAAGAGGTTCGGAGCACGGTCTCCCGGTCCTCGGCCAGTCCGAGGGTGGCGAGACCGCAAACGAGAGCGAGCCCCAATCCGGCGGCGATCAGGGCTCGCGTCCAGGCCATGACGGTTGCGCTACCGGGCGACCTTGACGGGATACGCCTCCAGCGCACCCTTCAGGATTTCCATCGCCTTCCGCAGCGCGCCCTCTTCGAGCACGTACGCGAAGCGGATCTCGTTCTTGCCGCGGCCGGGGGTGGCGTAGAAGCCGTCGCCCGGGGCGACCATGACGGTGGCCTTGTCCTTCCGGTACTCTTTCAGCATCCAGATCACGAACTCCTCAGCGTCCGGAACGGGGAGCTCGGCCATCAGGTAGAAGGCGCCCTCGGGCTTGCGCGCGAACGCGCCGGGGATGTGCGACAGCCCCTCCATCACGAGGTCGCGGCGCTTCTTGAACTCGGCCACGACGCCGTCGGTGTAGGACTTGGGCACCTGGTCGATCACGGCGGCCGCGTACTGTCCGATGCTCGGCGGCGACAGTCGCGCCTGCGCGAACTTCAAACAGGCGTCGCGCACGCCGGCGTTCTTGGAGATCAGCGCCCCCACCCGCGCGCCGCACATGTTCAGCCGCTTGGAGATCGAATCGACCAGCACGACCCGGTCCGCCGCCTTGGCGCGCGTCATCGGCGACTC
>DATJEJ010000180.1:0-3820 GCA_035496795.1 Candidatus Omnitrophota bacterium | reverse complement strand
GCCGAGGGGGACCGGATCGAGCTCTCCGGCCGCCACCCGCGCCGGCTCTGCGTGCTGGCCACTCCGGGACACTCGCGCTCGCACCTCGCCTTCTTCGAGGAGACCTCGCGCACGCTGATCGCCGGCGACGTGGTCTCGGGGCTTGGCACCGTGATCATCGCGCCGCCCGACGGCAATCTCCGCGACTACCTGACCACGCTGGAACGGCTCCGCCGCATCGGCATCACCGCGCTCATTCCCGGGCACGGCGCGCCCAATCGCGGCGTGGCGCGGATGCTGGACGCCCTGATCGAGCACCGGCGGCTGCGCGAGGGAAAGATCCTGCGCGTGCTCGAGGCGGGACCCCTGGGCGAAGAGGATCTCCGCCTTCGCGTCTACGACGACACGCCGGCGGCCGATCCCGCGCTCTCGGCGCGGACGCTGCTCGCGCATCTCGAGAAGCTGGAGGAAGAGGGTCGCGTGGAGCGCGAGAACGGTGTCGTGCGCGCGGCGGGATAGCGGAACGGCGCTCAGAGGGCTATGCTCCCGCCATGGGCCTCGAGTTCACCCCCGAGCTCTCGATCCCGCTCCTCGAGCGGACTCCCGCGGCGCTCCGCGCGCTGCTCAGCGGGCTTCCGGACGCCTGGGTTCGCGCGACCGACGGGCCCGGCACCTGGAGCGCCTTCGACGTGGTGGGACACCTGCTCCACGGGGAGAAGACCGACTGGATCCCCCGCGTGAAGCACATTCTCCAGAAAGGGGACTCCGAGCCCTTCCCGCCGTTCGACCGCGAGGCGATGTTCGAGGCGACGCGCGGGCGCTCCCTCGCCTCGCTGCTGGAGGAGTTCACCGCCCTTCGCGCCCAGAACGTGACCACGCTGCGCGGCCTGGCCTTGACGCCGGCCGACCTCGATCGACGGGGGCTTCATCCCGAGCTGGGCCCCGTGACCCTGCGGCAGCATCTGGCCACGTGGACGGCGCACGACCTGGGGCACCTCCGGCAGATCGCCCAGACCCTGGGGCGGCAGTACCGCGAGGCGGTCGGTCCCTGGCGGGCCTATCTCTCGATGATGTAGACTTTCAGCCCGGCCCTAGACGACAACCTCATCCTCCAGGAGGCAGCCATGCCCAAGTACGTGATCGAGCGGGACATTCCGAAAGTCGGCGCGACGTCCGCCAAGGACCTGATGGCCATTTCCCAGAAGTCCTGCGGCGTGCTGAGCGAAATGGGTCCGAAGATCCAGTGGATCCACAGCTACGTGACGAACGACAAGATCTACTGCGTCTACCACGCCGAGAACGCGGATCTCGTTCGCGAGCACGCCAAGCGTGGCGGGTTCCCGGCGAACCGGATCGAAGAGGTGAAGGCGATCATCGACCCGGCGAGCAGCGAGCAGAGCGCGATGGTGCGGTTGTAGAGCTGCCCGCAGGGCGCGACGGTGAGGTTGTAGCGATCGCCCGGCGCGACGGTTCGGTTGTCGCGATCGTCGCAGGGCGCGATGATTCGGTTGTCGCGATCGTCGACGACCTACCACGCGCCCCCGCAGAAAAACAAGAAGCGCAGAGGCCTTCGGGCTCTCTGCGCTTTTTGTATTCTTGATCTCACGGAACTCGCCCCGGGGCGAGTCCTTCATCGTCGACGTCCGTCAACGAACTCACATGCTCTGGAGCATGTGAATCTCACGACACTCGTCAACGAATTCACACCCGCTGGCGGCGGTGAATCCCACGACACTCGTCAACGAACTAGTACCGCGCCAGGTCTCGTATCGCGCTCGTGATCCGGTCCACCTGCGGCAGGATGGCGTCCTCCAACACGGGCGCGTAGCCGACCGGCGTGTCGGCGGCGCCGATGCGCCGCACCGGAGCGTCGAGCGATTCGAAGTGGTCCTGGGCGATCACGGCGGCGATCTCTCCGCCGAACCCACCCGTGAGCACGTCCTCGTGCAGCACCAGCGCGCGCGCCGTCTTCTGGACGGTGGCCGCGATCGCCTCCCGGTCGAACGGCAGCAGGGTTCGCAGATCGACGATCTCCACGGAGATCCCCTCGGCCTCGAGCTTCTGCGCGGCCTGCATCGCGCGGTTGACCGTGGCGCCCCAGGTGATGACCGAGACGTCCTTCCCCTCGCGCGCGACGCGCGCCTTCCCGAAGGGGATCATGTAGTCGGGACCGGGGTAGGGGCCCTTGGCGTAGGGCTGGCGGTAGATGTTCTTGTGCTCCAGGAAGAGCACCGGATCGTCGCAGCGGATCGACGTGCGCAGGAGCCCGTTCGCGTCCACGGCGCTCGCGGGGTAGACGATCCGGAGCCCCGGCATGTGCGCGAAGATGCTCTCGCCGCTCTGGCTGTGATAGATCGAGCCGCCCTGGAGGTATCCGCCGATCGCCACCCGGATGACGAGCGGGCAGGCGAAGTCGCCGTTCGAGCGCCACCGCAGCATCGCCAGCTCGTTTCGGATCTGCATCATGGCGGGCCAGATGTAGTCGAAGAACTGGATCTCCACGACCGGCTTGATCCCTCGCGTGGCCATGCCGACCGCGCGGCCGACGATGTTCGCCTCGGCGAGCGGCGAGTTGAAGACCCGCCGCTTCCCGAACTGCTTCTGCAGCCCGTAGGTCACCTTGAACACGCCCCCCTTGCCGGGGACCGAGTTCAACGCCTGCTCGCGCGTGGCGTCGGCCACGTCCTCGCCGAACAGCACGATGCGCGCGTCGCGCGCCATCTCGTCCTTCAGGCAGCGGTTGATCAGCGTGACCATCGTCTCGGGCTGCCCCTCGAAGCGCGGCTCGGTCTGGAACGCGGCGCTCGTGGGATCCACCGAAGGCGAGTAGAGGTGGTCGTAGAGGGAATCCGCGGCCGGCTTGGGCGCGGCGAGAGCGGCGGCTTCGGCCTCGGCGATCTCCGCCTCCACGTCCTTCTGGATCTTCTCGATCTGCTCCTTGGTCGCGAGCCCCTCCTTGATCAGGAACTCGGGATAGGTGTGGACCGGGTCGCGCTTGGCTTCCGCCTCGCGCTCCGACTGCGGCTTGTACGAGACCTCGTCGTCCGACATGGAGTGGCCGTAGGGGCGGATGACCAGGGCGTGGAGCAGCACCGGCCCGCGCCCGGCGCGCAGGTGGTGCGCCGCCTCGGTCACCGTCTTGAACGATTCGAGCGGGTCGGTGCCGTCGCACTTCATGACCCGCAGCCCGGGGATCGAGCTCATGCAGCGCCCGATGTCGCCGCCCGGCGTCTGCGCCTCGACCGGGACCGAGATCGCGTACTGGTTGTCGGTGATCAGGAAGAGCACGGGGAGCTGGGCCACCGCGGCGCTGTTGATCGCTTCCCAGAACTCCCCCTCGCTCGTGGTGCCGTCGCCGGCCGAGACGTAGACCAGCTCGTCCTCGTGGAAGGGGCGCTTCTCCGCGATCTCCTGGATCGTGGCGAGGAGGCGCCCGCCCTCGGCGCAGCCGACGGCCTGGAGGAACTGGGTCCCGGTGGGGCTGGACTGCGAGACCACGTTCGCCCGCTTGAGCCCCCAGTGGCAGGGCATCTGGCGGCCGCCCGAATTGGGATCGTCCTTCGCGCCCACCGCCTCGTAGAGCATCTCCAGCGGGGTCATGCCCAGGCAGAGCATCAGCGCACGGTCGCGATAGTAGGGGTAGAACCAGTCGTGGCCCGGCCGCAGCGCCTTGCCCGCCGCTGTGAGGATCGCCTCGTGGCCCGCGCCCGAGATCTGGAAGTAGATGAGGTTCTGCTTCTTGAGCTTGATCTCCTCGTCGTCCATGCGCCGGGAGAGGAGCATCACGCGGTAGATGTCGACCAGGTCGGATCGGTTGAGCCCGTAAAACGTAGCGGTATCG
>DATJEJ010000179.1:0-7214 GCA_035496795.1 Candidatus Omnitrophota bacterium | reverse complement strand
CGGGCGAGATCTCCTTCGAGGGAACGCCGACCGACGGCAAGGCCACGGCCTGCCTCGCGGGAACGGTGAACCAGGAGACGCTCGATACGCTCGCCGTCACCGCCGCGCTCGCGCCCAGGCGGGTCACCTTCTCGGGGCTTCGCGTCCGGGTGCGCGGCGCCGAAGCGACCGGCGGGGGCGTCCTCGCGGTGGGCCCCGGGGGACCGCTCCAGGCCTCGATCACCTTCCACGGCCTCGACCCGGCCGCGGTGCCGTGGTGGAAAGCGCCCGAGGGGATGCCTCGCGGCGCCCTGGCGGGGACGTCGCGCCTTCTCGTGCGCTTCAGCCGCCCGCGCGCGACGATCGCGGCGACCGTGGCCCTGGAGCAGAGCCGCTTCGGGCGGCTGGACGTGCGCCAGGGGCTCCTCCACGTGGCGACGGCCCTCGACGGCTCGACGGTCCTGGACAGCAGCTGGGTGGACGTGCCGGGCGGGCGCCTCACGGGGCGCGCGCGGCTCGCTTCGGACCAGACGATCGACGCCCACGTCGTCGCGTCGATCGAGGATCTGTCCGCGATGAACGGGCTGATCGCTCCGGTGGCCGCGCAGTCGGGACGGGGGCGTTTGACGGCCGACCTCTCGGGCTCGATCCGGCAGCCCAATTTCGAGGCACGCGCCTGGCTCGGGGACGGGCGTCTCACGAACGGCGCGGCCTACGACTCCCTCCAGGTGAGCGCCGCCGGGCGGCTGGGGGCCGACGGCACGGCCATGGCCTACCTCACGGCGCGCGGCATCCGCGCCGCCGGGCGCCCCCTGGGCAACGCGGCCGCGACCGTCTCCTTCGGCAAGAAGATCGTGATCGAACGCTACGTGCAGTCGGCGGGCGACTCGACCCTGGCGTTTCGGGGCACGGTGACGCCGGGGAAGGATGAAACCACCGCCGTTCTCGATTCGATGGTGCTCAACGCGGGGACGCTCCGCTTCCGAAATCTCGAGCCGGTGCGGCTCGTGTTCGGCCAGGGGCACGTGAAGAGCGCGTCCCTCCCGCTCGACATGCGCCCGGGCAAGGTCGACGTCGCCTTCGACTGGGACCTGCGCCACGCCGGGATCGACGCGGACGGCCGGCTGTCCGGACTCGAGGCCACGCGCATTCCCGGGCTCGCCGCGTCCCGCGATTCGCTTCGCGGGGAGATCGAGGGTACGTTCCACGTCTCGGGCCCGCTCTCCGACCCCGCGCTCACGGTGGACGCCGCGGTGCTCCGCCCCTCGTGGGGCGGCATCGCCGGCGACAGCCTGGCCGTCGCGCTCGCCTACGCGCCGGGGGTGATGCGGATCGACCGGGTGCGCTGGGCGGCCGCCGACGGACGCGCTTCGCTCACCGGCACGATCCGCGCGCCGGTCTCGCTGGAGGCGTGGCTTCGTGGCATCGCCAAGCGCGACGAGTCCTGGGCGAAGAACGCGGTGCTCGACCTGGACGCCCGGGTGGACTCGCTGGACCTCTCGCTGCTCGCGCCGGCGGACACCTCGCTCCGTTCGCTCGACGGCACGGCGACCTTCACGGCCCACGTGTCGGGAACGGGGCTCATGCCGGTGGCGGCCATCCACGCCGCCTCGCCGCGCATCGCCTACCGCGGGATCCTGGGGGCGATCACGGGGGCCGACCTCGACTATGCCGAGCGATCGCTCAAGATCACACGGCTCGACCTGACCCAGAGCGGGAGCGTCTCGTCCATCACGGGCCAGATTCCGGTGGATCTCTCCTTCTTCGCCAAGGAGCGCCTGCTTCGCGACCGGCCGTTCCAGCTCACCGTCCGGATCACCGACGCCGACTTCAAGCTGGCCTCGGTGATCTACCCGGCGTACGTCGCCTCGAGCGCGGGGAAGTTCAGCGTCATGGCGGGCGTCTCGGGCACGCCGCGGGCGCCGGCGATCCAGGGGTCGGTCAAGCTCAAGGACGGCGTCCTGCGCCTGGCCGGCCGTGAGGAGATCGTGAACAAGATCCAGCTCGAAGGCGCGTTCGACCAGAACCAGCTCACGATCACGTCGATGACGGGAGCGCAGGGAGCCAAGGGGAAGCTGACCGGGAGCGGGACCTGGCAATGGGGGGGTCTCGCCGGCAGGGCGATCCCGATCGAGGCGGGGCCGCCGGGGAAGTATGCCTTCAAGGTGAACGCCTCCAACTTCACGGTGACCGATCGCGAGACCTACGCGATGCAGCTCACGGGGACCTTCACCATCGCCAACGGCACGACCGAGGACGGAAAGCAGATTCCGTTCATCACCGGATCCTCCACGCTCGCCAAGGGGAACCTCACGCTCGACCTGGCCGCGACCGATCAGGAGGAGATCGTGCTGCCGTTCTACTACGACGTGAGCGTGGACGTGCCGCAGGGGCTCTTCTACCGGACCGTGGACAGCGAGGTGGAGCTGCAGGGCAATCTCCGGCTCCTCAACAAGGGAGAGGGGAACCTGGCGCTCGGCACGATGACCGTGCGGAAGGGGCGCTACTACCTGTTCACGCGCGAGATCCAGAACCTGAGCGGCGATTTCATCTTCAGCAGCCTCGACCGGACCGATCCGGAGCTCGCGGTGGACGGGGAGACGACGATCCCGGTCTCCAAGGGATCGCCCACCGTCATCAAGGTATCCCTGACGGGCCGGGCGAGCCGCCCCGAGGTCCATCTCTGGGATCCCAATCCCGACAGCCGCTACTCCCAGGCGGATCTCTGGCGGATGCTGACGTATGGACAGTTCACCCCCTCGCAGGACGCGGGGAACGGAGATGGCACCGGCGGGAACGGAGGCGCGGGCGGTCTCGCGCTGCCGATCCAGGCCTATCTCTTCCGCAACGCCGAGCGGTGGCTGTCGCAGAGCGGCTGGATCGACACCTTCGATCTCGGCACCGGTGCGCGCGCGGGAGGCGAGACCGGCGCGGGTCCGCTCGACGTGGGCGTCGTGGGCGCGGGAAAGTATGTGACGCGCGACCTCTACATCAATTATTCTCGCGAATTCTCGGGGGCCGTCGAGCAGCGGATCGGCGCGGAGTACCGCGTCACGCGGCATCTCCTGCTCAAGGGAGAGCGCACCGATCGGAACGCCACGCCCGGGGGCCGTCCTCCCGAGGAATACAACCTCGACCTCAAGGTCCGACTGGAGTATTAAGCCTGACGTGCAACTGAATCCGGTGCAGCGCCAGGCCGTCGAACACCCCGGCGGCCCGCTCCTGATTTTGGCGGGCGCGGGCAGCGGGAAGACGCGCGTCCTCACGGGACGGATCGCGCACCTGGTGCAGGAGCGCGGCGTCCTTCCCGAGCAGATCCTCGCCTTCACCTTCACGAACAAGGCGGCGCGCGAGATGCGCTCGCGGGCGGCGGCGCTCCTCGGGGGCGACGATCTCAGGGTCTGGCTGGGCACCTTCCACGGCACCTGTGTGCGCATCCTGCGCCGCCACGCCGAGACGCTCGGCTATCCGCGCTCCTTCGTCATCTACGACACCGACGACCAGCGGAGCCTCCTCCGCGAGCTCCTGCGCGAGGTGGGCGCCGACGACAAGCGGCTCACCCCCGCGGGCGCGGGCTCGCGCATCTCGAGCCTCAAGAACGAGGGGATCCCGGCCGCCGAGTACGCGAAGACCGCGTTCGCTCCGGTGGACCGGAAGCTGGCGGAGGTCTACGAACGCTACGAGCGCGCGCTGCGCGACCGCGCGGCGATGGACTTCGACGACCTCCTCCTCTACACGGTCAAGCTGCTCGACCTGGACGAGGGGGTGCACCGGCACTACGCCACGCGCTTCCACCACGTCCTGGTGGACGAGTACCAGGACACGAACGCGATCCAGTTCGAGCTGATCGAGCGCCTCTCGCGCCTCCACAAGAACCTCACCGTCGTCGGCGACGACGACCAATCGATCTACGGCTGGCGCGGCGCGGACGTGGGGAACATCCTCTCCTTCGAGCAGCGCTTCCCGGACGCGGCCGTGCTCCGGCTGACCCAGAACTACCGCTCCACCCAGACGATCCTCCGCGCCGCGAACGGGGTCGTGAAGCACAACACGGCGCGCAAGGAGAAGGAGCTCTGGACCGAGAACGCGGTCGGCGACCCGCTCACCCTGCACGTGCTTCCCGATGAGGAGGCCGAGGGGGAGAAGGTCGTTTCGATCCTGCTCCAGGAGCGCCGGGAGTCGGACCGGGGGAACAAGGACTTCGTCGTGCTCTACCGGACGAACGCGCAGTCGCGGTCGGTGGAGAACGCGCTCCGCCGCTCGGCCATCCCCTATCAGATCACCGGCGGGATCTCCTTCTACGAGCGGCGCGAGGTGAAGGACGTGCTCGCCTATCTCCGCGCGCTGGTGCAGCCGAAGGACGCGGTGTCCTGGTACCGGGTGCTGAACGTGCCTCCGCGCGGCATCGGGCGGACCACGGTGGAGCGCCTCCAGGCGTTCGCCGAGGAGCGGAAGCTGACCGTGCCCGAGGCGCTGATCCATGCCGAGCTTGCGGCCGCGCTCGGCGTGCCCGCGGCGAAGAAGCTGGCCGGAGTCGCCGCGCTCTTCGAGGGGATGCGACCCTTCCTCGAGCGCTCCGCCCCCGCGTGCGTGGCCGAGGTGGTGGCCGCCGTGCGCTACCGGGAATATCTCGCCGAGGAGTCGCCGGCCGAGGCCGAGGAGCGGATCGAGAACGTCGAGGAGCTGATCGCGGGCGCCGAGGCGTATGCGCGGCGCGCGGAGGACCCCTCGGTCGAGGGCTTCCTCTCCGAGGTCGCGCTGCTCACCGACGTGGACCTCTGGGACGACACCGAGGATGCCGTGAACCTCATGACCGTGCACTCGGCCAAGGGGCTCGAGTTCCCGGTCGTGTTCGTGGTGGGCCTGGAGGAGGGCCTCCTGCCGCACGCCTCGGCGCTGGACGAGCCGGCCGAGCTGGAGGAGGAGCGGCGGCTCTTCTACGTCGCGCTCACGCGCGCGCGGGAGCGCGTGCACCTCTTCCACGCCTCCTACCGCCGCACCTGGAACGCCTCGGGGGGCGGGATCTCGCGCTTCGTCTCCGAGATCCCGGAGGACTGCCTGCTGGTCCAGGAGGAGCGCCACTGGGACGTGGAGGCGCCGCGGTATTCGCCGCGCCGGAGCGCCGGGGCCGCCATGCGCCGCTCCGAGGGCTCGCTCAAGAGCGCGGTCGGTCTCCGGGTCATCCATCCGCAATTCGGGGAGGGCGTCGTGGTCGGAAGCGAGGGATTCGGCGAGCGCGCCAAGCTGACCATTCAATTCCGGCGCGCGGGGATCAAGAAGATCCTCGCCGCCTTCGCGGAGCTGTCCCATGCCGATTGACGCCGGAACCGTCGAGAAGATCGCCGCGCTCGCGCGCCTCGAGCTCCAGCCCGCCGAGGAGGAGCGCATGGTGCGTGAGCTGCAGGCGATCCTGGCCTACGTCGAGCAGCTCCAGGCGGTGGACGTCGGCGGGATCGAGCCGACGAGCCAGGTGACCGAGGGCAAGCCGCCCGCGCTCCGCCCCGACGAGGAGCGTCCCTGCGACGTGCGCGACGAAGCGCTGGCGCAGGCCCCCGACCGGGACGGCGACTACTTCCGGGTGCCGCAGGTCGTATGAGCGAATCCGTGAAAGGGATCGGCGCCACCGCCGAGGCGATCGCCGCCGCGGTCCGCTCCGGGAACGCCAGCGCCGAAGAGATCACGCGGGCCTTCCTCGCGCACGCGGACAAGACGGCGGGAATGCTGGGGACCTACCTCCATCGAATGTCCGAGGAGGCGCTGCGTGCCGCGCGCGCCGTGGACGCGAAGCGCGCCTCGGGCGCACCCCTCGGCGCCCTGGCCGGCGTGCCTGTCGCGATCAAGGACAACATCTGCATCCGCGGGGTGCCGACCACCTGCGGCTCGACGATCCTCGAGGGGTACCGCCCTCCGTACGACGCCCACGTCATCGAGCGGCTCCGCGCCGCGGACGCCGTCCTGGTGGGGAAGACCAATTGCGACGAGTTCGCCATGGGCTCCTCCACCGAGAACTCCGCCTATCATCCGACGAAGAATCCGTGGGACCTGGCGCGCGTGCCGGGCGGCTCGAGCGGCGGATCGGCGGCTGCGGTGGCCGCGCGCGAGGCGCCCATCGCCTACGGCTCCGACACCGGCGGATCGGTGCGCCAGCCGGCCGCCTTCTGCGGCGTCTACGGCCTGAAGCCCACCTACGGCGCGGTCTCGCGCTACGGGCTGGTGGCGTTCGCCTCCTCGCTGGACCAGATCGGGCCCTTCGCGCGCACCGCGCGCGACACGGCGCTCGCCTACAACGCGGTGGCCGGCCCCGACGCCCGCGACATGACCAGCCGCGCCGAGGCGCGGCCCATCGATCTGGCGGCGCTGGAGGGCGGGATGAAGGGGCTCACGATCGGGATCCCTCGGGACCTCCTCGAGGGCGAGGGGCTCGCGCCCGAGATCCGCGCCTGCTTCGACAGCGCGGCGGCCGCGTTCGCGTCGCACGGCGCGCGGCTCATCGACGTCTCGCTCCCCAGCGCGAAGCACGCCATCGCGACCTACTACCTGATCGCTCCGGCCGAGGCCTCGAGCAACCTGGCCCGGTACGACGGCGTGCGCTACGGACTTCGCGCCGGCGACGGCGATCTGCGCGCGATGTACGAGCGGACCCGCGGCCAGGGCTTCGGCCGCGAAGTGCGACGCCGGATCCTGCTGGGCACCTACGCGCTCTCGGCCGGCTACTACGACGCCTACTACCTGCGCGCCCAGAAGGTGCGCACGCTGGTGCGGGGCGACTTCCTGAAAGCCCTCTCGGGGGCGGACGCGCTCCTCCTGCCGGTGACGCCGACCACGGCGTTCGGCCTGGGTGAGAAGGTGGAGGATCCGCTCGCGATGTACCTGAACGACATTTACTCGATCCCGGCCTCGCTGGCGGGCGTGCCGGCGCTGTCCTTCCCGGCGGGCTTCGGCGCGGCCGGTCTGCCGATCGGGCTGCAGCTGGTAGGGCATCCCTTCGCCGAGGAGACGCTGCTCCGGATCGCACGGGCCTATGAGACATGGTGCGATGCCGCCACAAAGGCTCCGCCGATCGCCACGGAGGTGAGCGCGTGAGCGCCGCCAAGGCCGCGGCGACCGACCGCGACCAGTCGGCGCTCGACCGTTATGAAAGCGTGATCGGGCTCGAAGTCCACGCGCAGCTCAAGACCCGGTCCAAGATCTTCTGCGGATGCTCGACGCGCTTCGGCGCGCCTCCCAACACGCAG
>DATJEJ010000178.1:0-9478 GCA_035496795.1 Candidatus Omnitrophota bacterium | reverse complement strand
GGCCGCGCTCGAGTCCCCCGCCGTCACGGGGATCGTCTTCGAGAAGAACGCGGGCCAGAGCGCCGCCTTCGCCGCCGGGTTCCGCTTCGCGCGCGGGGACATCCTGGTCACGATGGACGCCGACGGCCAGAACGACCCGGCTGACATTCCCATCTTGGTATCGGCGCTGGAGAACGCCGACGTCGCCGCGGGCATCCGAGCGCGACGCGCCGACGGGTGGCGGCGGCGCGCGTCGTCGAAGATCGCCAACGCGGTGCGCCGCGCCGTCGTGGGCGACCACATCATCGACACCGGCTGCTCGCTCAAGGCCTACCGCCGCCGCGCGGTGGAGGGAATTCCCTTCTTCGCCGGCGCGCACCGATTTCTCGCCGGCATCTGCGAGATGCGGGGAGCCCGCGTCGCGCAGATTCCGGTCCGGCACCGTCCGCGCCTTCGCGGCATCTCCAAGTACGGCGTCGGCAACCGCCTGTTTCGGGGCATTCGCGACCTGATCGGCGTCCGCTGGCTCCGGTCGCGCCTGCTCCAGTTCCGTGTCCGGGAGGTCATCCATGGATAAGTGGTTCTCTTCGGCGCCCGCGTGGTACGTGGTGGGGCTGGTGGGCCAGATTCTCTTCGGCTCGCGATTCTTCGTACAGTGGGTCGCCTCGGAGTGGGCGAAGCGTCCGGTGTTTCCGCGCGGCTTCTGGTACCTGAGCCTCGTGGGCGGCTGCGCGCTGTTCGTCTACGCCCTGCATCAGAAGGATCCGGTCTTCGCGATCGGGCAGGGAGCGGGGCTTCTCGTCTACGCGCGCAATCTGATGCTGGATCACAGGCCGCAGGCCGCCGCCGTCCCCACCGCGCCCTGACCCTCTCCCGTCTCGCCTGGGCGGGGCCGGCGCTCGCGCTCATCCTGACGTGCGGCGCGCTGGGCCTGATGGAGCCCACCGACGCGCGCTACGCCGAGATCGGCCGCGAGATGGTCGCGAGCGGGGACTGGCTCACCCCGCGGCTGAACGGCGTGACGCACCTGGACAAGCCGCCCGTGGCCTACTGGGCCGCGGCCGCCGGCATGCGGGTGCTCGGGGTCAACGCGGCCGGCGCCCGCGTCGGCGCCGCGCTCGCGGCCGCGTTCCTCTTCTGGGCGGCGGCCTGCATCGCGCGCCGCGCCGGCGTGCCGCCGCGCGAGTCCATCCTGGCTCCTCTCGTCCTTGCCTCGAGCGCGCTCGCGTTCGCCCTCTCGCGCCTGCTGGCGACCGACATCTTCCTCGCGGCAGCCGTCGCCGGGTTCTACGTTGCCTGGCTCGCACCCGGGGGACGCGGCCGGCTGTGGATGTTCGTCGCCCTGGGATTGGGGTTTCTGATCAAGGGACCCGTCGTCTTCGTGCACACGCTGCTTCCGCTGTTCGTCGCGGCGCTGTGGCGCCGGGATCGAGCCCTCCTCTCCGGGCTCGGCAGCCGCCTGGGCTGGGCGGTGTTCGCGCTGGTCGCCTTTCCCTGGTACGTCATCGTGGCCGAGCAGACGCCCGGGCTCCTCGGATGGCTCCTTCGTAAGGAGATCTGGCTCCGCTACACGAGCACGGTCCATCACCGGCCGGGACCGCCCTGGTATTTCGTCGCGATCCTCGTGGCGGGGGCGCTGCCGTGGACGGCCGCGGCGTTGCACGGGCTCTTCCGGAGCGCGCGAGGCGCCGCGCGGGCGCCCGCTCCGGCCGAATCGGCGCTGGTCGCGTGGGCGGTCGTGCCGGTCCTCTTCTTCTCCGCGTCCGGCTCGAAGCTCCCGGCGTACGTCCTCCCCGAGCTGACCGCCGTCGCGATCCTGGCCGCGGGAGCGCTCGCTCGCGCCGCGGGCGTGGCGCGCTGGGGAACGGCGGTGCTCTTCGCCCTGCTGGGGATCGCCATCGAAGCGGCGGGACCACGCGCGCTGGCGGGATTGGTGGGGGCGCAGCACGCCTCGACCCTGCCGCTCCCCCCTCTCGCGCATCTCGCGGCCGCCGCCTTCGGCGCCGGGGCCGTCGCGGCGGCCGCGCGCCTGCCGGCCGCGGCGGCGATCGCGGGACTCGTCGCGTGGTACGGTCTCCTGGGCGGAGCGCGCACCATCGAGGGACCGCTCGGATCGCCCGTGCAGGTCGCGCGGATCATGGAGCGGACGCGCCAGCCCGGCGAGCCGGTCATCGAGCTGGGCGCCTTCTCGGCGGGACTTCCGTTCTACGCGGGCGCGACGATCCCGATGGTGGACGTGCCGCGCTCCGAGGCGTTCGAATCGCCGGGCGTCGAGCGTCACGCGTTTCTCGCGGAGAGCGCGCTTCCCGAGCTGATCCGCCGGTCGGGGCGCGTGTGGGTCTACGGGCCGCGCGATCGCGCCGCGCGGGAGGCCGACACCCTGGGCGTCCGCTACGAAGTGGTGGCTCGCACGCGGAACCGGGAGCTGGGCCTGCTCGAGCCGATGCCGCCGGACTCCGCCGCCGGCCGATAGGAGGAATCATGCCCGAAGTGCTCGTCGAGCGGCGCGGCGCCGTCGCGCTCCTCATGCTGAACCGCCCCGACGTCCTGAATGCTCTGTCGGTCTCGATGGCCGAGGCCCTGGCCGAGACCATCGAGGCGCAATCGCGAACCGCCGACGTCCGGGTGATCGTGATCACGGGCGAAGGGCGCGCCTTCTCCTCCGGAGGCGACATCGCCTTCATGAAGAACGTCGTGGACCGCGGCGGTCGGTTCGAGGACTTCCAGCCGCTCGTGGGCGGCGGCCCCGCGGTGGTGCGCGCCATCCTGCATTCGGACAGGCCGGTGCTCGCCGCCGTGAACGGCGTGGCCGCCGGCGGCGGCATGAGCCTGGCCCTCGCCTGCGATGTGCGCTGGGCTGCCGAGGGCGCTCGGTTCGGCCAGTCGTTCGTGAAGATCGGCCTGCACCCCGACTGGGGCGCGGTCTACACGCTCCCGCGGATCGCGGGGGTCTCGCGCGCGCTCGAGCTGATGTGGACGGGGGAACTGATCGACGCGGCCGAGGCGCAGCGCATCGGCATCGTGAGCCGCGTGCTACCGGCGGAGCGGCTCCTGCCCGAGCTCCTCGAGTTCGCGGCGCGGCTCGCGCGCGGCCCGGCCGTCGCGCTCGCTGAGATCAAGCACTCCGTGCGGGAATCCCTGGGTTATTCGCTGGAGGAAGCGCTGGCCCGCGAGCTGTCGGCGCAGGAGCGCTGCTGGGGCACCACGGACGCGAAGGAAGGATTCCGGGCGTTCCTGGAAAAGCGCGAGGCGAAGTTCCAGGGCCGCTAGTCCCCGTCCGCCATTCGATAGCCCACGCCCGTCTCGGTGAGGAGAAGCCGCGGACGCGCCGGCTCCGCCTCCAGCTTGTGCCGGAGCTGCGCCATGTACACGCGCAGGTAGTGGTGCTGCTCGGTGTACGAGGGTCCCCACACCTCGCGAAGCAGGAACTCATGCGTCAGCACGCGCCCCGCATGCCGGGCCAGCATGGCGACCAGGCGGTACTCGATGGGCGTGAGCGCCACGTCGGCCCCGCGGGCCGTGACCCGGCGCCGCGCGAAGTCGATCCGGAAGGAACCCCGCTCGAACACGCTCTCTTCCTCGAGCGCGCCCGCGCGCGCGCGATGGCGCAGCGCCACGCGCATGCGCGCGAGCAGCTCGGGCATGGAGAAGGGCTTGGTCACGTAGTCGTCGGCGCCCGCGTCCAGGGCCTGCACCTTGTCCCGCTCGCGCCCGCGCGCCGTGAGCACCAGGATCGGGACCGAGGACCATTCGCGGATGCGCCGCACCACCTCCAGACCGTCCCGGTCGGGAAGGCCCAGGTCGAGCAGCACCAGGTCGGGCGCGCGCGTCCCCGCCTGCGCCAGCCCCTCTTCGGCCGAAGTCGCCTCGGCGTAGTGGTACCCCTGGCTCTCCAGGGCGACCCGCAGGAACTTCCGGATCGCGGCCTCGTCCTCGATCACGAGTACGACGGCCGGGACCGCGGAGGACTCGGCCGTCACGTGCCGCTCCTCGCCGATGCCGGGACGCTCTCGGGCTCCATGGGCGGCGGTCCGCCCTCGAGCGGGAGACGCACGGTGAAGCGGGAGCCTCCTCCGGAGCGGTTCGCCGCCTCGATCGAGCCGCCGTGGGCATCGACCGCTCCCTTGCAGATCGCCAGGCCCAGTCCAACACCGGGAACCCCGCGGCCCGGATTTCCCCGGTAGAACTTCTCGAAGACGAGCCGGTCCTCCCCCTCGCGCAGCCCGATGCCATGGTCCGCCACGTCGAGGCGCATCCATGGACCCTCCACGGACGCCGTGACCTCGATCGGGGCGCCCGCGCCGGAGTACTTGTGCGCGTTCTCGATCAGGTTCCGGACCACGGCCTCCAGGAGAACGTCGTCCGCGGGCACGAGGGGCAGCTCCCGGGGGAAGGAGAGCGTGACCGTGCGCCCGCCCAGCTCGCGCTCGAGCCGCGTGAGCGCGGCGCCCACGATGTCCTCCATCGAATGCCACTCCTTCCGGACCTGCAGCGTGCCCGATTCCAGCCGGGTCATCTCGAGGAGGTTCCCGATCAGGCGGTCCAGCCGCTCGGCCTCGTCCGAGATGGTCTGGGCCAGCTCGCGCCGCGCCCCGGCCGGGAGCGATTCCCCCGCGCCGCGCAGACCGCTGGCCGCGCCCGCGATGGCCGCCAGCGGGGTGCGCAGGTCGTGCGAAACGGAGCTCAGGAGCGCGCTCCGTGCCCGCTCCATCCCGATCTCGGCCCGGATCCTCTGCGCCTCCTCGGCCAGCCGGCAGCGCTCCAGTGCGAGCGCGGTCTGGCTGGAGAGCGCACGCAGGAGCTCCTGTTCGTCCGGCCCCACGCTCCCCGGCTCGGCTTCCAGCGAGAGCACGCCCAGCACCCGGGTCCCGGCGATCAGCGGCACGTGGACGGCGCGCGCTCCGGCGGGTATTCCCGTCAGCACGCCCGCACTCTGGCCGTTGGAGAACGCCCACGCCGCGGCCGCGCGGTCCGCTTCGGGTCCGGCAACGCCGGCGTCGCCTGCGACCACGGTCAGCGCGCCGCCCTCACCGGGCACGAGCGCCGCCGCGCGCCCTCCGAAGAGCTCGGCCACGCGCTCGACCGCGGCGCGCAGCAGCTCGCCCGCGGTGCTTCGCACCGCGAGATCGTGGGTCAGCCGGTAGAGCGCCTCGGTGCGGCGCTCGCGCGTGCGCGATTCCTCGCGCTGCTCCCGCAGGCGGGCCGTGAGCGTCCCGATCAGCATGGCGACCACCAGCATCACGGCAAACACGACGAAGTACTGCGCGTCGGCGACCTCGAACGTGTAGCGCGGCGGGACGAAGAGGAAGTCGAAGAGCGCGACGCTCACGATGGACGCCACCACGGCGGGGCCGCGGCCGAAGGCCACGGCGGCGACCGCCACCCCGAGCAGGTAGACCATGGTGAGGCCCGCGAAATCGAAATGGGGCCGCATCCACGCCGAAACCGCGGTGCAGACCGCGAGGATCAGCGCCACCCCCACCGCGGCGCCGGCCCGTCTCCTGTCGCTCATGAGGAACCATCCTACTCCGTCCGGGCGCCGTCCGCGGCCCGCGCGGAGGACTCCTTGATGCGTTCTTGATGCCCGACAGCCCCCTCTGAACGCCGCCCTGACGCCGATCCGGGCTCTACTGGGAGCCATGTTCGACCGGCTGCGGCGCGCGCTCATCGGCGCGCCCAAGAACCTATTCGACCCACGGATCCATCAGCACCTTGCGCTGATGGCATTCTTCGCGTGGGTGGGGCTCGGCTCCGACGGCCTCTCGTCGTCGTCCTACGGGCCCGAGGAGATCTACCGCCAGCTCGGGACCCACCACGCGCTCGCGCTGTATCTGGCCGTGGCGGTGATGGCGACCGTATTCCTGATCTCCGCCTCCTATCGCCAGATCATCGAGCAGTTCCCGTCGGGAGGCGGCGGCTACCTGGTCGCCACCAAGCTCCTCGGCCCCGCGCCCGGCGTGGTCTCGGGATGCGCGCTGGTGATCGACTACGTCCTCACGATCTCGATCTCCATCGCCGCCGGGTGCGAAGCCATCTTCTCGTTCCTCCCGCTCCACTACATGCCGTACAAGCTGCCGGCCGAGTTCGTCGTGCTCGGCGCCCTCGTGCTCCTGAACCTGCGCGGGGTGAAGGAGTCGGTCTACGTGCTCACTCCGATCTTCCTGGTATTCATCGCCACGCACGCCGGGCTGGTCCTCTTCGGCATCCTGCGCCACGCGGGCGGCATCGCCCCGCTGGCGGCCGGCACGCTGCGTGAGACGTCGACCACGGCGGCGACGCTCGGGCTCGGCGGGATGGCCGTGCTCCTCCTTCGCGCCTTCTCGCTCGGAGGCGGCACGTTCACCGGGATCGAGGCGGTCAGCAACGGCGTGGCGATCCTGCGCGAGCCGCGGGTGGAGAACGGCAAGCGCACGATGCTCTACATGGCTTCCTCGCTCGCGTTCACGGCCGGGGGGATCCTGCTCTGCTACCTCCTGAACGACGTCCGCTTCGAGACGGGGCGCACGCTGAACGCGTCGCTCTGGAGCCGGCTCGCCGGCGGCTGGACCGTCGGGGGGATCCCCACGGGGGTGTGGCTGGTGGGGATCACGCTCATCTCCGAGGGGGCGCTCCTCTTCGTCGCGGCCCAGACCGGCTTCGTGGACGGACCGCGCACCCTGGCCGCGATGGCCACCGACGAGTGGGTGCCCCGGCGATTCAAGAACCTGTCCGAACGGCTCGTGACGCAGGACGGCGTGCTGGGCATGGCGATCGCGGCCGGAGTCGTGCTGGCGTACACGCGCGGCGCCGTCGACCTGCTCGTCGTCATGTACTCGATCAATGTTTTCCTCACCTTCACGCTGAGCCAGGGCGGCATGTCGCTGCACTGGGTCCAGCTCCGCGACCGGGGTCCGTGGAAGCGGCGCTTCTTCATCGCGGCGCTGGGAACGCTGGTGACCGGAACGATCCTCGCCGTGACCGTCACGCTGAAGTTCGAGCAGGGGGGATGGGTCACGCTGCTCGCGACCGGCTGCCTGATCGCGGTCTGTTTCGCGATCCGCCGCCACTACCGCTCGGTGCGGGAGCATCTGCGCCTGCTGGACGACACGCTCCTTGACGTGCCGCTGCCCGAGGCGCCCGCGGCCGATCGGCCGCGCTCGGGGGGGCCGACGGCGATCGTGCTCGTCGAGTCGTACAGCGGTCTCGGCGTGCACACGTTCCTCTGGATCCATCGCCTCTTCCCCGAACGGTTCCACGACGTCGTCTTCGTCTCGGTGGGCCTCGTGGATTCGGCGCAGTTCAAGGGGGCGCAGGAAATGGGGGCCCTGGAGCGAAAGGTTCAGGAAAGCCTGGCGCGCTACGTGGATCTGGCGCGGCGGATGGGATTCCACGCCGAGTCGCGCTATGCGCTGGGCATCGACGTGGCGGAGACGCTGGAGGAGCTGTGCGCGGGGATCGCCGCCGAGGTCGCGCAGCCTGTCGTGTTCGCGGGACGCCTGGTGTTCGAGCGGGAGCGCCCGCTGACCCGCTCCCTGCACGACGAGACCGCCTACAGCCTCCAGCGCCGGCTTCTCTTCCGGGGCATCCAGGTCATCATCCTGCCGGTGCGCGTCTGGGAGAGCGTGGGGAGTCCGCCCGGACGCGTCGGCGTGGAGACCGCCGCCCGGCCGGAACGCACGACCCGGCATCGCCGGAGCGCGACCGCGGAGTCCTAGTCGGCGGGTGAGGCCGGATGCGCCCGGGCGCGCCTCAATTCCAGGAGGAACGCCTCGTAGCCCCGGGTCTGTCCCTCGGCCCGGCTCCACGCGCGGATCTTCGCGAACGACACGCGCCGGCGGCGGGCGATCGCGACCGCGGCGGCAAGGCTCTGCCGGTCGCTCCAGAAGTAGAACCCCGCCAGACGATCGCGGCACGCGTCCGTGGGCGAGAGGGCGAGGGTGCGCTCCCCGTGCCGCGCGTGGAGCACCGGCGTGATCCGCGAGTCCTGTCCGATGCCCAGCGGGCCGGCCGGGAATTCAACATGGAAGGGGAGCCGGGAATGGACGTACCGATCCCCATTCCGAACGAAGCCGAGCAACGCGAGCGCCCGGTCCAGATCCTCCCCGTCGACCGGTCCGGCCAGGATGAAATCGGCGTCGAACGACGCCGAGGCGCCCTCGGCGTAGAGATCCGCGCAGGCGCCGCCGGTCAGGACGGCACGGATTCCGGAACGGCGAAGGGCGCTCCCCACGGCGACGGCCACGTCCGCCAGAGTGGATCGGCGCGTTAGCCTCAAAGCGCCTTGCCCGACCTCCGGGGCCGGCGGCGCAGCGAGGCGATCTCCGCGCGAAGTCCGGGTTCGGAGTCGAGGAGCCGTTCCAGGTAGCGCTCGAGCTCCGGACGGGCGTACGCGCGCGGATTCACGCGATAGAGACGAACGCGTCCGACGGTCCTGCCCGACACCAGCCCGTCGGCCTCCAGGGAGCGAATCGCCTTCTGGACCCCCGCGAGGCGAAGGCCGAGAATCCGGGCCAGCTGGCGCGGGTAGCTCTCGCCCATCGCCTGCAGCGCGAGCAGGCTCCCGGTACGGGCACGGCTTCCGAAGGGACTTCCAGTGGCATTGACCCTCATCGGTGGTCATATGACCACCTTTGGGGGTCGATGTCAAGATTCAGGATCCGGATCCCTTCATGGGACCGCCACCATTCCGCGGTGTTCCCGGACTGGCGCCCGCCCATGGAACCGGGTAAGCTCCCGGCACGATCGACGAATGGCGGCAGGACCCCGAGGAGCCGGCAGGCCCGGCCCGCCGGTCCCCGTGACCCCGCGAACCAGGAGGACCGAACCGTGACCCCCGAAACCATGGCCGCTCCCAGCGGCCTCTGCACCTACCGGACCGAGAGCGGCATCGCGATCCTCGAGCTGTGCGATCCGCCGGCCAACACCTACACGTACGAGATGATGCGCGCGCTGGACGAGGCGATCTTGAAGGCGCGCTTCGACGAGAACGTGCACGTCATCCTGCTCCGCGGCGCGGGCGACAAGTTCTTCTGCGCCGGCGCGAACATCAAGATGCTCCAGACGGCCAATCCGGTCTTCAAGTACTACTTCTGCCTGCACGCCAACGAGACGCTGAATCGCCTGGAGCAGACGCCCAAGCTGGTGATCGCGGCGCTGAACGGCCATTGCGTCGGCGGCGGCCTGGAGATCGCGATGGCGGCGGATATCCGGATCGCGAAGAAGGGCGCGGGCAAGATCGGTCTCCCGGAAGTGACGCTGGGCGTCCTCCCCGGCACCGGCGGCACGCAGCGCCTGGGCCGGCTGGTCGGAAAGCCGCGCGCGATCGAGATGATGGCGCTGGGCACCACCTTCTCCTTCGAGGAGGCCGAGCAGATGGGGTTGGTCAACCACGTCTGGGACGCCGAGGGCTTCGACGCCAAGATCATGGAGTTCGCGCGGCAGTTCACGCCACCGAACAAGGCCTCGAAGGCGGTGGGCCGGATCAAGCGGTCGGTCCAGTCGGGGCTGGAGGCGGCGTTCG
>DATJEJ010000177.1:0-3390 GCA_035496795.1 Candidatus Omnitrophota bacterium | reverse complement strand
CCCGAGCAGGTAGCCGAACATCACGCGGCGCAGGATGCCGTTCCGCGGCACCCCGAAATCGAGCGAGACGAAGACGCCGCCCGGGCGGAGCGAGCGGAGGATCTCCGCGAGCACGCGGCGCAAGTCTTGCGGATAGCGCAGGCCGTAGCCGATGAGCACGGCGTCGAACGCCTTCTCGGCGACCGGCACGGTGTTCAGATCCCCGGCCACGAAATGGATCCGGTCGACTCCCGCCGCGGCCACCTTGGCGCGCCCGCGCTCCAGCATGGAGCGGCTCCGATCCACCGCGACCACGCGTTCGGGGCGGCCGCGCTCGCGCGCCAGGAGCGGCAGCTCCCCCGTGCCGGTGGCGAGGTCGAGGATGACGCCGTCCGCGCGTGGCGCGGGCAGCCGCGCGATCACGGCCTCCTTCCAGCGGCGGTCCTGGCCGAAGGAGAGCACGCGCGTGAGAAAGTCGTAGCGGGGAGCGATCCGGCGAAAGATGGCGTCCACGTAGCCGCGGCGGGCTTCGGGCAGCCGCGGCCATTCCCGGGTGAGGAGCGGCATGTTACGTCTCGAGCCACCCCGCGCGATCGAGCGCCCGCAGCGCGTCCAGCTCCCCGCGGCGTATCAGCCGCGCGGCGACCCGGGGCGAGTACGCGAGCGTTCCGCCCGGCAGTGCCGCTTCGGGCTCCACCAGGCAGAGCGCGTGCGGCGTCTCCTTGCCATGCCAGTCGCCGGGCAGCGAGAGCAGCTCCTGCTGCAGGTCGCGCCAGTTGGCGAGATCCAGGTAACGCCCCCAGACCTCGAAGGGATTCCGCGGGGGCCGCGGCGCGGGCGGCGCGCCGCTCGGAGCCACGACGATCACCACCGCGGCGTCGGCATCGTCGTAGATGGCGGCACGCAGGGGGTGCATCGAGAAGGCGACCGCGTCCACGAAGTCGCGCCCGCCGATCCGCACCGGCTCGAAGAGCACGGGAATCGCCGACGAGGCGATCGCGGCCTCCACCACCTCTTCCGGGCCCACGAGCGGGATCACCTCGCCCAGCGCGGTCTCGACGCGCGCGTGGAAGCGCGCCTTGGTCGCGGGCCAGTTCACGAAATGGGCGATCCGGCCGTTGTCCAGCGCGAGCGCGCTCAGGATGAGATGCGTCTCTCCGGGCCAGAGGCGCTCCAGGCGCCGGACCCCGATGAGGCGCGCCAGGAGGCGCCGCCGCGCGGCGCTCCCCCAGATCCCGCGGCCGTCGGTCTCGGGCATGAGAAGGAAGAGAACGCGACGCGCGATGGCGCCCGCGCGCTGGGAGCGGGTCACGAACCACACGCCCGCGGTCACCGCGAGCAGCGTGGCGCTGAAGCGGTGGGGCCAGGGCCAGGCCAGGAGCCACGTCGTGAAGTGCGCGATCGACCAGAGGAGGAGGATGATCGCGCCCCAGAGCCGGATTCGGCGCTCGGAGTCGGGGTCGCCGAACCGCGCGAGGAACTTCTCCGCCTCGCGCGAGGAGCGGAGCAGCGTGTAGCCGCCGGCCGCGACCAGGAGCCACGCGACGATGTCGAGGAAGGAGGAGGTGGGCCAGAGCCCGACCGGCGCCCCGTAATGGAACAGGGCGAGGAAGCTCAAGTCGGAGGATCCGGTCACGCTCACGAGCGCCTGCATCAGGCCGAGCACCAAAAGAAGCCCGCCCGCGGCACGGAGCGCAACCGTCGTCCAGCGCATGCCGATCTCCGCCGCGTCCACGTGGCGCCAGACGCGCTCGAGCGCGGAGGTCTTGAAGTCGTGCGCCACCCAGGCCACCGCGTTCAGCGCCCCCGCCGAAGCGCCCGAGACGATCGCGGGGCGCAGCCCGATCCGCTCCAGGGTGCGGAGAACGCCCGTCTCATACGCGGCCAGCGCGCCCCCGCCCGAGAGCACGACCGCGATTCGCTTGAACGGCAGGTCGGTACGAAGCCGGCGCGGCATGGGGCCATCATACGGGATTGTCCGGGGAAACCGGAGCCGGTAGGCTCTGGGGCTCCATGCCCAAGCCCAAGCGCCCGACCTCGCCCGACTACATCGATCACGCCGTGCGCCACCTGCGCGGCGCCGACCCCACGCTCGCCAAGCTGATGGACCGGGTCGGCGACTGCGGCTTCCACGCCACCCGCTCGACCAAGAGCCCCTTCCTGGCGCTCGCCGAGTCGATCGCCTACCAGCAGCTGAACGGCAAGGCGGCGGCCACGATCTGGGGACGCTTCGACGCGCTCTTTCCCGGCACCGGCCCCACGCCCGAAGGGGTGATCGCCGCGTCCGACGAAGCGATGCGCGGCGCCGGTCTCTCGCGCGCCAAGATGCTCGCCATCCGCGACCTCGCGGCCAAGACGCTCGACGGCACCGTCCCCACGTCGGCGCGGCTCCGCGCGCTGGACGACGAGGAAATCGTCGAACGGCTCACGTCGATTCGAGGGATCGGAAGGTGGACCGCCGAGATGCTCCTGATGTTCCGCCTCGGCCGCCCCGACGTGCTCCCCGCCACCGACTACGGCGTGCGGAAGGGCTTCTCGATCGCCTACCGGAAGCGCTCGCTGCCCACGCCCGCCAAGCTGCTCGCGCATGGCGAACGATGGAGACCCTACCGATCGGTGGCGAGCTGGTATCTGTGGCGGGCGGTGGATCTGGGCGGGGAGAAGAAGGGCCGGAGCTGAGCGTCGACCTAGGAGCGCTCGGTGTTCCGTGAACCGGCGCTTGCAGCAATCGCGCCGCGGATGCGAGAGATCAAGTCCTCGCCCCGCCAAGGCTTCGGGATGTAGTCGCTTCCACCGGCGGCCAAGCACAGCCTGCGCGATTGGCCGTCGGTGCGTGCCGTGAGGACGATCACCGGGACGTGGGCGAGCCGAAGGTCTCCGCGAATGCGTTTGCAGACCTCGATTCCATCCATTCCGATCAAGAGGATGTTCACGAGCACCAGATCGGGTATTTGGGTTCCGAGCGTCTTCAAGGCGGCCTCACCCGATTCCTCAGAAAGAACGTCGAACCCAGCCTCACTCAATTGCCGTTCTATGATGAAGCGAAGTCTCGGCTCATCTTCCACGACCAGGACCGTGGCGCGGTTCAACGGGCGTCTTGCCATCGTCAAGCTAACCCCCATCCATGGAGGCGACTCTGACCTCTCCGGTCGAAGTGAAATCGATCCGACCGGGGCGCTGACCGCTCAAATCCACGGTCGTCCCCTCGGCGATCCGGCCGCCTACCCATTCGATTCCCTTCTGGAACGAGATGAGGTGAATGGAAACCTGGGTGTCATCCTCGCGCTTGCGCTCGAAGAAGTCGCCTTCGATCTCCACCCTCCAGGGGGTTGCGTAGCGCACCCTGAGCACGTTCTTGCCGCCGGCCTGGACGAGCAGCGTGTGGGCGTCTCTTCGGGTGTCCAGGTATCC
>DATJEJ010000176.1:0-15018 GCA_035496795.1 Candidatus Omnitrophota bacterium | reverse complement strand
AGGCTGGAAGGAAAGCACTTTACACGAGGGCGGCGTTCGGGGAGTATCCCTCTGCGGGGTGGAGCAGCCTGGTAGCTCGTCGGGCTCATAACCCGAAGGTCAGAGGTTCAAATCCTCTCCCCGCAACCACTTTGCGAAGGGGCCGCGAGCCAACGCTCACGGCCCCTTCCCTATTTTCAGGGAGGCGAGGCTCCGGACGCGGCGCCCTCTACTTGGCGCTGCCCGCGCCGCCCTTGGCTCCCGCGCCCGCCTCCGCCGTCGCGCCCAGCGCCCGGTCCACGGCCGACCCCTCCCGCTCGCGCAGCTCCAGGCAGTCCTGCGTTCCCTCCGCCACCTTGGCCAGCATGTTCATCGTCCCCGGCTTCTGGTTCTTGGGATCGGCGAAGAAGGCCTGCGCCGACTGGAGGCGCGTCGCCGAGCACCCGCCCGCCGCGAACGGGACGAACATGGCGTACTCCGGCGGCATCCGCGCGACCACCTCCTGGTAGTGCCGCGTCCACCAGGCCCACGCCTCGTCGCGCTGGCGCGGCAGGGCGGCGATCGCCTGGGGGATCTCGTAGTACTCCTGGGGCCGCAGGGGGCCCGTCAGGACGTAGTCGAGCGCGCGGCGACGCAGCGCCGGATCGCGAAACGTCCCGAGCGCCGCGAGGAAGTAGGTGCGCTCGGCGGGAACGGTGGCGGCCTCGAAGCGCCGCTGGTATTCCCCGAAGCGCGTCGAGTCGCCGCGGATCGCGGAGAGGCGCAGCGACTGGGCGATCAGGGAGGGGTCGATCGAGCCGCGGTCGCGGAGGAACGACTTGGCGAGCGCCTCGGCGCGCGCGAGAACCTCCTCGTCGTGCCCCTCGTCGCCCAGCCAGTCGTAGAGCGAAGGGCGCACCAGGGACACCGATTCGTCCTCGCCCGGCTTCCGGTCGAGGCCGAATCGCCGCATGGCCGGCCCCACGAGGCGGCGCACGTAGGCCGCGAAGCCGCGCTCGTTCGAATCGGTGACGAATACGTCTTCGATGCCGGTGAGCGCGTTGGCGAGCGATTGGATCACGAGCGGATTGGAGTCCTCGGAGAATCCGGCGAGGGCCTCGAGGTACCGGTCCCCGTGGATCGCGCCCGAGTGGAGCAGCCCCGTCGCGTTCTGGACGAACCCGACGCGCTCGCGCGCGGTGAGCGCCGTCGGCGCGTCGGCGATCAGCGAGGGGAGGGAGCCCGGATCCACGCTCCAGCGGTAATAGCCCCCCTCGTCCGCGTTGGGATGAACCCACGAGGGCGTCTTGCCCGGAAGGCGCACCGTCATCCGCTCCCGGTCGAGCACCACCGACAGGGTGCGCGGCTTCCCGCCCGACATCCAGAGGAGCGTGACCGGGATCTTCCAGAGGGTCCGGTCGGGAGCGGCCACCCCGTAGTTCAGGAACCGCTTCTGGGAGAGCTCCACCTCGCCGCTCTTCTTGAGCTCGGCGTTCACGACCGGCACGCCGGGCTGGTCGAGGAAGCTCGCGAGCACGCCCGGAACGTCCTTTCCCGAAGCGCGGCCGAGCGCGTTCCAGAGGTCCTTTCCTTCCGCGTTGCCGTAGGCGTGTTCCTTCAAATAGGCCACCACGCCCTTCCGGAACACCTCGGGCCCGATCCAGCGCTCCGTCATGTAGAGCACCGCCTGTCCCTTGTGGTAGGCGAGGTCGTCGGCCGCCTCGTACAGGTTGTCCATCGTCTTCACGGGCCGGCGCACGGCGTGGGTCGCGAGCTGCGCGTCGGCCGAGAACGCGCGCTCGCCGTCGCTGAGCTCGTGCAGCGGGATCCGGTAGGCCGGAAAGACCTGGTCGGCGATCTTGTCCCCCATCCACTCGGCGAACGATTCGTTCAGCCAGAGGTCGTCCCACCACTTCATCGTCACGTAGTCGCCGAACCACATGTGCGCCATCTCGTGCGCGGTGAACACGGCGAAGGTCCGCTTCTGCGAGGCGCTGATCGACTTCTCGTCGAAGAGCAGGAACTGGTCTCCGTAGGTGATCGCGCCGGGGTTCTCCATGGCGCCGGGGGAGAACTCCGGCACCGCGATCAGATCCAGCTTCTCGTAGGGATAGGGGATCCCGAACCATCGCTCCAGTGCGTCGAACAGGGGCGGGGTCATCGTCGCGGCCGTGCTCGCGAGCGCTTTCGAGCCCTGGGGGACCACGACGCGGCCGGGCACGCGGAGCCCGGGAATCGGAACGAACTCCAGGGGACCGACCGCCATCGCGATCAGGTAGGAAGGAAGCGGCTTGGTCTTCGCGAAGACCAGCGTGCGGACGCCGCCCGCCCGGGTGTCCTTCTCCACGGGCGTGTTCGAGACCGCCTCCTGCCCGTCGGGGATGGAGAGAGTGACCTGCCAGGGAACCTTGAAGGCGGGCTCGTCCCAGCACGGGAACGCTTTCCGCGCGTCCACCGCCTCGAATTGCGTGTAGGCGTACCAGCGGCCGCCGGTCTCCAGCCGGAAGAGCGAAGCGGCCGTCCGGTCGAAGTCGTTCATGAAATCGATCGTGAGGACGTAGTCCCCCGGCGCGATCGTCGCGGTCGCCTTCGCGGTCACGATCCCGTGGTCGTCGGGCCCGTAGGCCAGGAGCGTCTTCCCGGTCGCGCCGGCCAGCTCCACGCGGCGCAGGTCCAGGGCCAGGGCGTGAAAGCGGATCGTCTCCGTGGGTTGCCGCACCGTCAGATCCACGCGGACGGTCCCGGTGTAGTCCGGTTTCGAGGGGTCCAGCTGGAGCTGCACCGCTTCGAACCGGGGCAGGACGTCGGTCGGCAGCCTCGCCTCGTCCGCACGGGCGGCCGAAGCGGCGGCGAGGGCGAGAACGATCGCGGAAAACAGGACGTGCGGACGGCGCGGGACCCTTGGATTCATCGACGATTTCCCCCTGTCGGCGGCATGGAACGCGAGTATCGCATGGAGTCCCCGGGAACCGCCCAGCGCAAAGAGGTGTGTTAGAATGGCACACTCAGGGGGAGTCCCAGGGGTAATGGTCATGCTCGACATCCAGCCAGGAGAACCCAGACCATGAAACTCCACCATCTCCGCACCCAGCTTCGCTATGCCCGCTCCTTCCAGGCGGCCCTTCTGGTCGGCGGCCTTGCCGTCATCGGCCTCTGGGGCTGTGGTAAGGACAACGTCGCCGCGCCCCACCGTGTTCCGCTCACCCTGCAAGCCCAGGGTTCCGGCGCCCCGACCCAGCGCTTTTCCACGGCCGCGATGCTGAGCGCCGCCTCGGCCCAGGACACGATCCCGGTGACCTTCACCCGGGCGCTGATCACGGTTCGCGACATCCGGTTCGTCCTCCCCGAAGGCGAGGACCACGCCGACACGCTCGGGCTCGGCGACGACGATTCGACCGACGCCGAGGGGAGCGACACGGGCGGCCAGGTCCGCTTCCACGGCCCGTTCGTCATCGATCTCCTGGCCGGCGACGCCCAGTCGCTCGGGACGCAGATGGTCCCGGCCGGCGTCTACTCCATGATCATGGGCCATCTCCAGGCGCTCGCCGCCGGCGGTCCGCTCGCGACGCAGTACCCCGATTTGGTCGGGGCCACGATCCTCCTCGAAGGGGACATCGCCGGAAGCGGCGGCGGCCACTTCGTGTACACGGCGCGGATCGACGACGAGTTCATCATCCACGGCTCGTTCAACGTGACGGGCGACAAGCCGGTGACCACGTTCCTGGTCTTCGATCTCTCGAAGCTCCTCATGGACCGCGACGGCCACTTCCTCGATCCGAGGAATGCGGACAACGACCAGGCCATCCGCCAGGCGATCCGTCATGCGATCAAGATGGGGGTCGATCGGAACCGGGACGGCGAGCCGGACGACGAACTGAGCGTGGCCGACTAGGGACGCGTCGCGTATCGTGATGGGCGGTGACCCCGCACAATCCGATCGTGCAGTTCCTGATCTTCGTCGTGCTGATGTTGGCGCCGCTCTGGCTCATCGGCTGCTGAGCGGCGTGACGTAAATCGAGGGCGGTCGCGATCCGCGGCCGCCCTCTCGTCGTTCCACCCGGCGCTCAGTCCTCGATCGGCAGCCAGGTCCCCATCTGATCGCTGAGCCGCGCGGTGTCGAGCACCTTCTGGATCTCGACCCCTTCCGCGAAGGTGGGCCCGATCGGCGCTCCGTCCCGAATGGCGTCGCGAAGCTTCGACACCATGACGCGGAAGGGTGCGAGCAGCGGCGCCTCCGGCGTCGCGGGGATGTCCAGGTCGGCGGGAATCGTCATCTCCTCGAAGGCGCCCTTCGGTCCGCGCCGGCCGATCCGCCGCGCCTCCTCGATGACGAACGCGTCGTTGGACCCGAACACCTCGATGCTCTCCCGTCGCTCGCGACTGCCGGCGAACAGGTCGACCAGGGCCGTCGCTCCCGACTCCAGCTCCAGCAGGAGCGTGAAGCAGTCGTCGGCGGTGATCGCCTGATGTCCGGGGGGCAAACCCGGCGCGGTGGCGGCCAGCGTGCGGAGGCGGCAGAAGACGCGCCGCACGGGACCCGCCCAGTGGGTGATCGCGTCCACGTGGTGCGAGCCGAGCGCGCCCAGGAATCCTCCCCCGCGCTGGCGATCGGCGAGCCAGGTGATCCGCCGGGCCGGATCGCGCGCCCACCCCGGAATGCTGTCCTGGATCGCGATGTGCTCCAATCGACCCAGCTTCCCCTCCTGGATCATGCGGCTCAGCACCGCGCGCGCCGGCATGTACCGGAACTCGTGGTTCACGACGTTCACCACGCCCTGGGCCTTGGCGAGCGAGGCCAGCTCCTTCGCCTGCGCCGTGTTCATCGCGAACGGTTTCTCGCAGAGGACGTGGCGTTTCCGCTCGATCGCGGCGCGCGCCACGGGGTAGTGCAGGTCCACCGGGGTCACGATGCTCACGAGATCCGCGTCCACCTCGTCGAGCATCTTCTTCCAGTCGTCGGTCGCGTAGGGGATGCCGTGCGCCTCGGCCGCGGCGCGCGCGGTCTCGAGATGCCCGCTCGCGATCCCCACGATCTGGAACGCGGGATGCTGCGCGTAGCCCGGCGCGTGCACCTTGGCTCCGAAGCCGGAGCCGGCGATCAGGACGCGGATGGGGGCGGTCGAAGGCATGGCCCGGGATTGTAGCGGGTTCAGCTCCGGCCGGGGAAACCGGACGTTCGGGCGACCGCGCGGGCCTGGTGCAGGTGCCGCCGCTCGTGCGTGGCCATGAGCGCGAACGCCATGCCCAGGCTGATCCGGAAGAGCGGCATCGCGGGCGAGGCGACGCGCAGGCGACCCAGGTCCAGCCCGCGCGAGGCGTCGAGGCGCTCGCCGAAAGCGGCCCCCAGGGCGTCGAATTCCTCGAGGATGGCTTCCGGCGGGCCCGAGGGCACGGGCGGCGCGAAGATGGCGGGAGCCTTGAAGCGGCTCTTCACCGGAGGCTCCAGCAACGACACGGACCATCGGCTGAACCAGGAATGCCCATAGGGGCCGTCGCCCGCTCGTCCCCGGAGGCGGCCCTGCTCGATGGCGCGGTCGATCGAGGGCAGGTAGGCGCGGCCGGTGCGGTTCAGGTGCAGCAGGCATTCGGCGATCGACCACGCGTCGGGAGCGGGGCGCCACAGGAGCTGGGCCTCGGAGCATTGCCCGAAGAGCTCGCGCGCCGCCCGGCGGTTGTCGGCGAGCTGCGCCCGGCAGGCCTCGCGGTCGTTCGCCGCCGCCAGCCTGAGATCGCTCGCGGGATCGCTCATCGGAGTCCGCAAATTCCCGCTTGCGCGCGGGAGGGGCTGGGATGGAACGTGGCCGCCGTCATGACTCCGAACGCTACTCCATTTCTCTGGGGCGTTGCCACCTCGGCGCACCAGATCGAGGGCGGCAACGACCGGAACGACTGGTGGGACTGGGAGCAGACGCCCGGACACATCCGCGGCGGCGCCCGGTCGGGATCCGCCTGCCTGGGATGGGAGCGCTACGAGGAGGACCTCGACCTGGTCCGCGCGCTGGGGCTGAACGCCTACCGCTTCTCCCTGGAGTGGAGCCGGATCGAGCCGGAGCCGGGTCGTTACGACGAATCGGCGATCGCGCACTACCGCGCGGTGCTCGAGGGCTGCCGCGCGCGGGGGATCACGCCCCTCCTCACGCTGCATCACTTCACGAATCCGCGGTGGTTCGCGGCGCTCGGCGGCTGGGAAGAGCGGGCGAACCTGCCCCACTTCGAGCGCTTCGCGCGTCTCGCTGGAGAGCGATACGGCGACCTCGTGGATCGGTGGGTCACCGTGAACGAGCCGGAGGTCTACGGCTTCTACGGCTACGCCAGCGGCGTCTGGCCTCCGGGCGTGAGCGACCGGTCGCGCGCGCTGCAGGTGATCGCGAACATGCTGGAGGGGCACGCCCTGGCCGCGCGGGCCCTGCGCGACACCGATCGCGTGGATGCCGATGGCGACGGTCGCGCGACCTGGATCGGCGCCTCGAAGCACTGGGTGCTGCTCGATCCCAAGCGGCCGTGGTGGCCGCTCGACCGCCTCGCGGCCTCCGCGCAGCACCAGGTGTTCAACGTCGCGGTCGCGCGCGCTCTCGCGGGGGGGCCGATCGACCTGCGGATCCCCGGCGCCCGGCCGGCGGCGCGGGAACCTTCCCTCATGCGGGGCTCGTCCGATTACCTGGGGCTCAACTACTACACGCGGTGGCTCGTGACGTTGACCGGGAAGGATCCGCGCAGCCCCAAGCCCGGCGCTCCGGTGAACGACCTCGGGTGGGAGGTGTTTCCCGAGGGGCTCGAGCGCGCGCTCCTCGAGTGCGGCGGATTCGGCCTGCCGATCGTGATCACCGAGAATGGAATCGCCGACGCGTCCGACCGGTTGCGGCCGGAATTTCTGCGCCGCAGCCTCGCCGCGCTCGACCGCGCCCGCGCCGCCGGCGTGGACGCGCGCGGCTACTTCCACTGGTCGCTGTACGACAACTTCGAGTGGGCCGACGGCCACCTGGGGCGCTTCGGACTCTACGCGGCGGATTTCGACAATCCGTACGGCCCCCGTGTAAAGCGTGCGAGCGCCGATCGCTTCCGCGACGAGGTGAAATCCCGCCTAAGTACCGGCCATTCCTGACACTCGCCGGCCTCTCCAGGCGACGGCCGCAATGGCATGTGCAATGCAAACGACTCCCTTTCGCTGAGATGGCAATGGGCCCTCTCGTCCCAAGAAAGGGATTTCCCATGAAACGACTGATTCTTCTGGCGGCGATGGCGGTGCCGCTCCTCGCCGCGAGCGGACGACCCGCGCGGGCCGCGGACGCCGGCATCTCGATTCACATCGGCGACAAGTACCAGGGAACGCGACTCCACTTCACGACGCGTCCCACGATGACGGTCGTCCCGCGTACCCGCGTCTACTACATGAAGGACTCGGATGACGACGTCTACCGCTACGGCCGCTACTACTACGGTTACGACGAGGGGCGCTGGTACCGGGCCTCGAGCTACAGCGGCCCGTGGGTGTACGTGCGTGGCCGGGCCGTTCCCCGGCAGATCTACTCCGTGCCGTCGGACTACCGCAGGAGTTGGCAGGGTGATTACAACTACTGGCGGACCCGGGACTATGACGACCAGTGGGAGCAGTACAAGGGGAACGGCGCAAATCGTGACGGGAACATGACTCCCGCCGGTACGGAGGACCATCACTGAGCCTGCGTGGCACGTCCATTGCACGAGATAGGGCCCGGGAGCAGCAGGGTGCTGTTCCACAAGGGAAAGGGATCCCCATGAAACGACTGATGATCATCGCGGCGCTGTTGACGCCGCTCCTTGCGGCTGGGTATGCCGTCCCGGCCAAGGCCGCCGATGTCGGCTTCTCGCTTCGCATCGGCGACCGATATCACGGCGACGCTCTGCGGTTCAGAGATCGCCCGCGGTTCGTAGCCATTCCGGATACGCGCGTGTACTACATCGACGATCCGGATCGTGACGTCTATCGCTACGGCGGCTTCTATTACGCGTTCGACAGCGGCCGCTGGTTCCGTGCGAGCCGCTACAGCGGCCCGTGGATCTACGTCCGCGGCCGTCAGGTTCCTCGCGCCATCTACATGGTTCCGGCCGACTATCGCCACAACTGGCGAGGCGATTACCGCTACTGGCGCAATCGCGATTACGACCGGGACTGGGATCGCAACCGCAACAGCGACATGGATCGTCGCGACCGGTATCGCGACCGATATCGCGACCGGGATCGCGGTTATTGATCGCGTTCCAAGAGCGTGAACCGGAGCGGGGCTCCTTCCAGGAGCCCCGCATTTTCATGCCCTTGGCCGCTCTTGGTGAATCGGCCGCAGGGCTCCGTAAGCCCCCGCTGCGAGACCCTCAGGTTGCACTGTGCACCGATCGTCTCCATTCGGGCGATTGGCAAGGCCCCGGACTCGACGGGAAATTCTAGGCCGGAGTTAATATGTTTCGCTGGAATGACTTACGTCGGATGCGCGCGGGATGCTCTGGCACGGCCATTGCTCTATTCCCCCCTGTCGGGGTGAGGTCCCGCCCCGCTCACGAAGAGGGAGGAACAAGCGATGAAACGACTCCTGATGACGGCCGTCGCCCTGGCGACGGTTGGGTTCGCCGCGCTCCCGGCCTCGGGCATGGCTGAAACGAGGGTGGGGGTTTCGATCAACATCGGCGATCCGTACCGCGGAGCCGCGCTTCACTTCCGTTCGGAGCCGGACGTGGTCCTCGTGCCCGACACGCGCGTCTACTACGTGCGGGATTACGACTACGACGTCTATCGGTACGGCAGCTACTGGTACTTCATCGACGACGGCCGCTGGTATCGGGCCCGCACGTATCGCGGCCCCTTCGTGTTCATTCACGAGACCTCGGTGCCGCGCGCGATCGTGACGGTGCCGGTGCGCTATCGTCGCCACTGGGCCGGTCCGCCGCCGCACGCCGTGGCGCGCGGATACGATCGGAACCACGGCGAGCGCTACGTGGTGGAGCGCCGGGTGGAACGGCGCGACCGCTGGGACGACCGCCACGACAACGGGCGTGGCCATGGGAAGGGACACGGCCGCGGCCACTGAGCCGGCGGGCCGACAGGACGATGATGAGAACGCGCACGGACGCGCGGAGTTCAGGGGCTCCCGCAAGGAGCCCCGAACGTTTTGTGGCAAGTTTGGGTAAGAGTGTGGCAGCCGCGACCCCGCCACGTTTCGCGGTGTCTAAGAGTACGAAAGCTGGAGGCACCACGGGGTCCAGCGCCTTCTACGAAATGCATCGCACAGGAGAGTGAAACCATGAAACGAACGCTCATGATCGCCGCCGCATTGGCCTCTTTGGCCTTCGTGTCGGCCCCCAGCTCGTCGCAGGCGGCCAGCGTGGGCATCTCGGTTCGCATCGGCGATCCGTATCGCGGCGCGGCGCTGCACTTCCGCTCCGAGCCGGATTACGTGGTGGTTCCGGGGACGCAGGTCTACTACGTCGACGATTACTACGATCGCGATCTCTACCGCTACGGCAGCTGGTACTACATGGTCGACGACGGCTATTGGTACCGCGCGCGCTCGTACCGCGGGCCGTTCATCCGCATCGACTTCCGGTCGGTTCCGCGCCAGTTCGCGTACGTCCCGACCCACTATCGCCGGCACTGGGGCTCGTCGAGCACCTACTTCCGGTACCGCGGCGGTGACTACGGCGACCGCTACAACCAGGGCGATCGCTACTATCAGGGCGACCGAACCTATCGCACCCGTGACCGCTACAACGGCGGCTACGGCGACCGCTACCGCAACCGGGACGGGAACTGGGACAACCGGGACCGCAACTGGGACAACCGGGACCGCTCCTACCGGACGCGCGATCGCAACTGGGACTGGAACCGGAACCGTGACCGCCGGGACAACGGCGACAATCGCAGCGGGCGTGACGGCCGCTACCGCGACCGCAACAACCGCGACAACAACTGGGACAACGGCGACCAGAACGACGACCAGGACCAGAACAACGACGGACGTCGGGATCGCGGAAACTAGGCGGCTCGGCTAGCCGAGACCGGCAAGAAAAAGTGGGGGCTCCCCTCGAAGGGAGCCCCCGTTTCATTTCCCCGTGCGCCTGCGGCGCCCGGAATATCAGGCCGAGGCCGCGTCCGCCCGGCGCGACGCCCTCGCCCCGGAATCGATGTTCGCGCGGGCGAGCTCGCGCGCGGGCACCCAGCGCGCCGCCTGCGCTTCCCACCATCGTTCCAGCCGCGGCCCCGCCCAGAGCGAGAAGAACGTCAGGACGAACCCCGCCAGGATGTCTACCACCCAGTGGTGGCGCAGGTAGACCGTGCCGATGATGAGCCCGGTCGCGAGCACGAGCTGGATCGGGAAGAACCACCGGAGATGGCGCCAGGCGAGCAGCGTCGCCAGGAGCGCGACGGCGCAGTGCAGGGACGGGAAGGCGCCGTGCGCGGTGAGCGGGATCGCCTTCGTGGCCGCCCGCGACTGGTCCAGGATCGGGAGCAGCCCCTTGAGCGGCGGGCCGAGCTGATCCGCGATCAGGAAGCGAGGCGCGGAGGCGGGAAAGACGACGTAGCCGATGTAGCCCAGGTAGAGGCAGAGCACGATGGAGAGGAGCGTCGCGCGGAACTCCGAGCGCATCTTCTTCCGGTAGAGCAGGAGGCCCAGGAGAGGCGGCGTCACGTAGAAGAGCCAGTAGCAGATCGTGAGGAAATCGGTCCAGAACGGCACCGTGAACTGCTGCGCCCACACGGTCGGCTCGACGCCGAAGAGCGCCACGTCCCACCGGTAGAGGGCCCGGGTGATGTCGGCGAAGCCGTAGAAGCGGATCAGGTCGTGAATGCTGGCGTAGATGCTGCCGCAGAAGAGGAACGGTAACGAGTCGCGCGCGAGCTCCCAGCGCGGCTTGGTCCGCACGACCCACAGCGTGAGCGCCACCGTCGCGATCAGGGCGAGCAGCCGGGCGGCGGCGCTCGGATAGCCCGCCGCGTCCGGATCCACGGGAAAGGCCGCCGGGTTCGCGGCCACGCCGGCCAGCGCGATCGCGACCGGCACGAAGAGGATCATCGTCATCACCTCTTCGGGCCGCATGGTGAAGATCGCGCGCCGGAGCCAGCCGGCCCGCGCCTTGTCGTCATGGCGCCGCTCCGGCCGCCTGGCGCGCGGCAGGTTCCGGACGGTGGCCCTCACGCCGAGCCCGCCGGGGCCGGCGCGCGCTCCTCCGCTTTCGGTCCCGCCTCGCCGGCGACCGTGGCCGGAGCCAGCTTGAGGCGGGCATCCAGCGCCACCGCGGGCGCCTCGCCCGGGAACGCGAGCACCGGGTTCAAGTCCAGCTCCCCGATCTCGGGATTCTCCAGTGCCAGGAGCGAGACCCGATGCAGGACGTCGCGCAGCGAGGCCTGGTTCACGGGCGGAGCGCCTCGATAGCCCTCGAGTAGCTGGAAGCCGCGGATCTCACGCAGCATCTCATCGGCATCGGTGTCGGTGAGGGGTGCCACCCGCAGCGACACGTCCCGGAGCAATTCCACCGTGACGCCGCCCAGGCCGAACAGCACGACCGGGCCGAAGGAGGGATCGCGCGTCATGCCGACGATCGTCTCCACGCCCCCGTCCACCATCCGCTCCACGGTGACCCCTTCGAAGCGCGCCTTGGGGTCGTGACCGCGCAGCGCCTTGGCGATGTCGTCGAACGCGCGCGCCGCGTCCTCCTCGCTCTGGATCCGGAGCTTCACGCCCCCCACGTCGCTCTTGTGGACCACGTCGGGGGAGCGAAGCTTGAGGGCCGCCGGGAAGCCGACCGCCTTCGCCATCACCGCGGCCTCGCCGCGCGTCGCGGCGACCCGGAGCGGGTTCGTGCGGATCCCGTAGGCCTGGAGCAGGTCGGCCAGAAGGGGCGCCGACATCCATGTGCCGGCGTCGGACGCCTCGATCGCGGCGCGCGCCTTTGCGCGATCCACGCCCGAGAGGGCGGGCACGACCCCGGCCCGCGCGCGGCGCCACTGGCCGTAGCGGGCCACGCGCGCCAGCGTGCGCGCCGCCGCCTCGGGGAAGCTGTACGACGGGATGTGGCCTTCGTTCAGCGAGACCAGGCTCTCCGGCACGCCGTGGGACCCCATGAAGCAGGAGAGGACCGGCTTCGGACTCCCCGCCGCCCCCGCGAGGATCGCGCGCGCCACGTCCTGCGCGCCGGTGACGAGCGGCGGGACGAAGATCACGATCACCGCGTCCACGTTCTTGTCCGCCACCAGGAGCCGGAGCGCCTTCTCGAACGACTCGGCGACGGCCGAGGCGATCATGTCCACCGGGTTCCGCGTGCTCGCCTCGGGGGGCAGGAACGCCTTCAGCCCCGTCACGGTCTTGGCATCGAGCGCGGGAAGCTGGAGGCCCGCGCTCTCACAGGCGTCGGCGGCCATGATCCCCGGGCCGCCCGCGTTCGTGAGGATCGCCACGCGCGGCCCCGTCGGGATCGGCTGCGAGCCCAGAAGGAGTGCGGTGTCGAACAGCTCCTCGATCGTGTCCGTGCGGATCACGCCGCTCTGGCGGAAGAGCGCCTCGACGGCGGCGTCCGAGCCCGCGAGCGCGCCGGTATGCGACGACGCGGCACGCGATCCGCTGACGGTGCGGCCGCTCTTCACGGCGACGATCGGCTTGGTGCGCGCGACGCGGCGGGCGATCTGCGTGAACTTGCCGGGATTGCCGAACGATTCCAGATAGAAGAGGACGAGGTCGGTGCCGGGATCCTGCTCCCAGAATTCCAGCAGGTCGTTCCCCGACACGTCGGCCTTGTTCCCCACGCTCACGAAGTGGGAGATGCCCAGGTTCAGCGCGCGCGCGTAGTCCAGGATCGCGAGCCCCAAGGCGCCGCTCTGCGACGAGAAGGCGATCCTCCCCGGCGGCGGCTGCACCGGCGCGAACGTGGCGTTCATGTTCACGTTCGGATCGGTGTTCAGGATGCCCAGGCAGTTCGGCCCCACGAGCCGCATGCCGTGGCGCTTCACGATCGCGCGCAGCTCGGTCTCCAGCGCGATCCCGGCGCCCCCGATCTCCTTGAAGCCCGCCGATATCACGACCAGCGCCTTCACCCCCTTCTTCCCGCACGCCTCCGCCGCCTCGAGCACCGCGGCCGCGGGGACGACGATGATGGCGAGGTCCACTTCCCCCGGTACTTTTTCGATCGAGGCGTACGCGGGGACGGACTGGATATGCGTGGCGTTGGGATTGACGGGATAGACCGGCCCCTGGAAGGGCCGCTGCAGCAGATTATGGAGCACCGCCCCGCCGATCGAATCGCGCCGGCGCGAAGCGCCGATCACGGCGATGGAGCGGGGACAGAGCAGCGGTTTCAGTGAGAGTCCCATGCGGCGGATTCTAGCAGATCGGAGCGCGTACCTTGCGGAGGCTCAGGCACCCGGCGGTGTCGTCAACGTCCGTTTCCCTCGGTGGAGAGGGTAACGACCGTAGACGCGAGTTGACATAATCACTTGCGCCGGCGCAAGTTTATATTTATGTTAATTAATGGCGGCGTCGCGGGAAGGGCCTCGTACGACGCAGGCGAGCAGCATCTCCGTACGCAGCTACGTCGGGACGCCCATCTTCTTCCGCACGGCCTCGACTTCCTTCGCCAGCGCCACGTCCTTCGCGGTGATTCCCCCGGAGTCGTGCGTCGTCAGGCGCAGGGTGATGTTCGAGTAGCGGATGTCGACGTCGGGGTGATGATTCGCCAGCTCGGCCAAATGGGCGACGGCGTTCACGAAGACGATCGCCTCGGGGAACGTCTCGTGCTTGTAGGTTTTCTGGAGCATGCCGGCCTCGAGCTTCCAGCCGGGCAGCTCCGCGAGCGCGGCCGAGATGTCGGCGTCGCTCAGCTTGGGGGTGGGCATCGTCTCAACTCCTCGCGGGATTTCGCGGGCCGCAGACTACCACCGGCCCAAGAGGCCGGGATCGGACATCATCTCCGGAGACCAGGGATCGGGCAGGATCTCGACCTCGGTCTCCTTGCCGGTCACGCGCGTGGTCACTTCCTTCACCTGTGCGACGATCTGGGGCGCGTAGGGGCAGAAGGGGGTCGTGAGCAGCATGCGCACGACGTGCGGCTCGACGCTCTGGTCGATCTCGCGCACCAGGCCCAGGTCGATGATGCTCAGATGGATCTCGGGATCCACCACTTCCTCCAGCGCGGTACGGATCTCTTCGTCGCTCGCCATATCGAGTCCTCTCTAGTCTTCGGGAAGTCCGACCAGCAGGTCGTCCCCTTCCACGCGCACCGGGTAGCTGTCGACCGGCGTGACAGCGGGAAACGAAAGCGCGGCACCGGTCCGAATGCTGAATCGCGCGCCGTGGCGCGGGCAGATCACGACGTCGTCGTCGACCTCCCCTTCGGCCAGCGGCCCGCCATCATGGGTGCAGATGTCCTCGATCGCGTAGTAGCCGTCGTTCAGGCGGTAAATGGCGATGTGCCGGTCCTCCACCTCGAACGTCTCGGGGCGGCCTTCCGGGATGTCCGCGACCTTGCCCACCTTCACGTACCGGGCCGCCTTCTCGATCACGACCGCTCCCTCCCGCACTCGTTCACTCCTCCTCCTCATCCTTCCAGCTCTGCAGTCCGTAGATCCCCACCTTGAGCGTCTTCAGGGCGAGGAGCGCGCACTTGAGCCGCACCGGACCCAGCTCGATCCCGAGCAGCTCCAGCACGTCGTCGCGCCCGATCCGCTTCACCTCCTCCAGCGTCTTCCCCTTGATCTCCTCGGTCAGCATGGAGGCCGCCGCCCGGCTGATCGAGCAGCCGACGCCGGTGAACTTGACGTCCTCGATGGTACCGTCCTTGACGTGGAGATCCATGCGGATCTTGTCCCCGCAGAGCGGATTGGAATCCTCCGCGCTGATCTCCGGATGTTCGAGGGTGCCGAAATTCCGGGGGTTCTGGGAGTGGTCGAGGATGTCCTGCCGGTAGAGGTCGTCCAGGCTCATGGGTTCAGGAGTTGAAGACCTGCTTGGCCTTGCGTACGCCGGCGACCAGCCGGTCGATCTCTTCGGGAAGGTTGTAGACGTAGAAGGAGGCGCGGGTGGAGGCGGCGATCCCGAACTT
>DATJEJ010000175.1:0-7693 GCA_035496795.1 Candidatus Omnitrophota bacterium | reverse complement strand
GACGGCCGCCTCGAGTTGCGGCAGCGCGAGTGCCTGAGCGTCGCGCACCCGTCGCACCGCGAGGAGATCGAGCCGCTCCGACGCGAACGCCCCGCGCGCGGAGGGGAGGACCCGCACCGCCAAGGGGCCGAGGAAGGCGGCCTCGCTCCCCGAGGGCACGTCGAGCAGCCCGCCGTCGGGCGCCAGCACGCCCGCCGCCACCGCGCTCACCAGCCGCGTCGAGGCGACCCCCAGCGTGGGATGGAGCCCGAACCACCGCTCGACTTCCCTGCCCGCCCGCGACGCGCGGTCGCACGCGTCGCCGTGCGTGCGCGCGAGACCGGTCAGGTCGAGAACGAAGCGCCCCGGCCTGGGCGCGCCGCCGAGCGGTGCCAACGGCAGGAGGCGGTCGCGGATGGAATCGGAGACGCCCGCGTAGAGGTCGGCGTCGGGCGGAATCGGCACCAGATCGCGACAGACACGCCGCGCCGCCAGGAGCGGCATGCCCGGGTAGACCCCGTGCGCGACCGCCTCGCGCGAGGCGGTGAGCACGCGCGGCCGCGACGAGTCGGGCGGGGTGAGGGCGACCGGACGTCCCACGAGCTTGGGACAGCGCAGCCGCTCGGCCTGGATGGCGAAGGAGTCGATGGCGAGATGAGCGAGGATTTGTTCCATATTATACCGGCGCGCCGCAGCGCGCCGGAACCTAGTGGTATGTGCGAAGCAGCCCGACCAGCACGCCGCGGATCTCCACGCGGTCGGCGGCGACCCGCAGCGGCTTCATGGCCGCATTCGCGGGTCGAAGTTCCACGAAACGTCCGCCCGGCCCCGGCCCATGGAACCGCTTGAGCGTCGCCTCGCCGTCGACGATCGCGACGACGGTCTGTCCGTTCTCGGCGCGCCGCGCGCTCCGCACCACCACCACGTCGCCGTCCTGGATGCCGTCGTCCACCATGGAGTCGCCGCGGACGCGGAGCGCGTAGCGTTCCCCCGCCCCGAGCAGCGAGGCGGGCACCTCGATCGCCTCCGGGTTCTCGATCGCCTCGATCGGGCGCCCGGCCGCGATCGTCCCGAGGAGCGGGAGCGTGGCGGCTTCGGGGCGGGTCGAGCGCCTGACGCGCGTCTCGAGAGGCGGCGCCGTCCTGTCCGCCGCCCATTCCCGCCCCGGAGCCGTCGCCGCGAGCCAGCGCTTCGCGTTCGGCGGCGCGGCGACGAGGTACCCCCGCCGCCGGAGCTGCGCGATGAGCTTGGCCACCCCGTTCAGCGAGGCCAGGCCCAGGTGCCGCCGGATCTCGTCGTAGGACGGCGCGTAGCCGTTCCGCCGCGAGAAGCGGATCACGAAGTCGTACGTCGCGCGCTGCCGTGGCGTGAGCATCCGTTCCTTTCGTCGTGGAACCCGCGCGAGGCGGGCCGTTCCCGCGGGCTCCCGAGGCGGCCGCGTGGCGCCCTGTCAGCAGCCGTCCGGGACCCGCTCCCCCAGGCGGTAGGAAGACGCCCAAGGGACATGAAAGAAGATAGGTGAACAAAAGGTGAAAGTCAAGCGTGCTAGGATGCGCGCATGCCCCCGACAGACGTGGCCGTGTTCCGGTCCTTCCGGGACCCGGTGCTCGCCCTGTGGCCGTATTGGTCGCGCCCCGAATTGCTGGAGCGCTGGCTGGGCGCCGCGGAGGTCGACCTGGAGGCGGGGGGATCGTTCCAGGCGACGCTGTGGAACGGGGACGTGGTGCGCGCGACGATCCTGTCGGCGGCTCCGCCCAGTCGGTTGGATCTCGCCTGGCGCGGCGAGGGTCCCGATGCCGCGATGACGGTGCGCGTCCGGCTCGAGCACCAGGGGCCGGGATGCCGGATCGCCGTCGAGGAAGAGGATCCCGGAAGCGACGTAGAGCGCGCGCACGCCTGCGCGTGGTGGAGCGCCGCCTTGGACGCGCTGCGGGCCGCGGTGGACGGGAATCCCGACGCCCACCACTGGGGCGATCAGCTGCCGATCGTGCTCCGCACCCCCCTGGCGCGGGGCGCTTCGGACGTCTGGCCGCTTCTCTCCACCGCATCGGGCCTTGCGAAGTGGCTCGCGACCCCGGAGCGCTTCGAACCCGCACCCGGAAGCGCCTTCCGCTTCGTGTCGCGATTCAAGGGGAGCGAGATCGTCGAGGAGGGACGCGTGGAGGCGGTCGAGCCGGACCGGCTCGTCGCGCTCTCGTGGGAGTGGTCGGGCCAGGGGTGGCAGGCGCCCACGCGCGTGGAGCTGCGGCTGGAGCCCGACGCGACCGGGACCGCGCTCGTGATCCGTCACTCGGGGTTCGAGGCACTTGAACCCGAACAGCGTCTGGCGGCGCGGGTGAACTACGCGGCGGCCTGGCGGGACGTGACGCACGACCTGAAGCGGCTGGTGGCGCCGGGCCCGACGGGCTGACTACATCCGCAGCACGATCTTCCCCACGTTCGCCCTCGACTGGAGCAGCCGGTGCGCCTCGCCCGCTTCGGCCAGCCCCATCACGCGTCCCGGCTGCGGCGTGATCTCGCCGAGGTCGGCCAGCGAGACCAGCTCTTCCAGCACCTTCCGCATCAGCTCCCGGTTCCGGATCAGCTCGCGCAGGTTCACGCCGTGCAGGCCCAGGCTGGGCCGGAGCAGATCGATGAAGGTGAACCGCGGCGCGCGGAGCAGGTAGCTCAGCGCGCCCAGCACGCCCTTCCCCGAGAGACCGCTCACCCCCAGCGACACCACCCGCCCGCCGGGTCGAAGCGACTTCAGCCCGTCGCGGATGGACGGCCCTCCGACGGAGTCGAGCACGATGTCGTAGGCGCGGCCTCCGTAGATCCGCTGTCCCAGGCGCGCGATGTGCAGGTGCCGCGACTGCACCACGTGCTTCACGCCTTCGGACAGGAGCCGCGCGCGCTTGAAGTGGGTCCCCGCCGCGCCCGTCATCTCCAGGCCCGCGCGCCGCGCGAGATCCACCGCCGCCATGCCCACGCCCCCCGCCGCGGCGTGGATGAAGATGCGCATCCCCCGCTCGACGGGTCCGGTGCGATAGAGCGCGACGTACGCCGTGCCGTAGTTCAACGGAAGCGTCGCCGCGCACTGGTAGGCGAGAGAATCGGGGATCGCGATCACCTGCTCGGCGGGCACGGCGATCCGCTCGGCGTAGCCGCCGGTCATGTGGTAGGAGAGCACGCGCTGGCCGACGCGGAACCGATCCACGCCCTCGCCAAGGGCGGCCACGTCGCCGCTCGTCTCGTGCCCGAGGACGTAGGGACGCGGCGGCGCCTCGGGATTCAATCCCTGTCGCGAGAGCACGTCGGTGAAGTTGACGCCCGCGGCCTGGACCTGGATCAGGACCTCGCCGGGACCGGGATGCGGCTCGGGAGCTTCCTCGACGCGGAGCGAGTCCGGAGGACCGGGTCTTCGAAGGGTGACGGCGCGCATCGCGGCACTATACCCGATCGCGCAGCCTCGCCGCCGTGTCGAACACCTCGTGCCACATCGCGCGCGTGAGCACGCCGGTGCTCGTGTTCTGCTGGCTGGGATGATAGGAACAGAGGAGCCAGCCGCCTTCGGGCAAGGGATGGGCGACGCCGTGGCCGAACGCGGGCTTCTTCGGCTCCAGGTCCTGGAGCTCCAGCGCGCGACGCGCGCGGAGGAAGGCTTCGAACCCGATCCTTCCCAGGACCAGCCGGACCCGCACGTGCCGGAGCGCGCGCATCTCGCGCACCAGGTACTCGCGGCAGCGCTCGGCCTCGACCGGGAGGGGACGGTTTCCGGGAGGAGCGCAGCGGAGCGCGGCCGTGACGTAGGCGCCGCGCAGGCTCATCCCGTCGTCGCGCGAGACCGATTCGGCCTGGCTGGCCAGTCCCTGCCGGAACAGCTCCCCGTAGAGCCACTCCCCCGACTTGTCCCCCGTGAAGACCCGGCCGGTGCGATTGCCGCCGTGGGCTGCGGGCGCCAGGCCGACCACCAGGAGCCAAGCCTGGGGGTCGCCGAACCCCGGAACCGGCCTTCCCCAATAGACCTGGTCCCGAAACGCCGCCCGGCGGGTCCGGGCCACTTCCTCGCAATACTTCCGGAGCCGCGGGCAGCGCTCACAGGCGACCACGTCCGCGGCGACCCGATCCAGGGTGTCTCCCAAGGCGTCCCTAGGGCTCATTCCCGCATCATACCAACGGCACCTTGATCCTCCCCTCCCCTACGGGGGACAATGCACGCAGGGGTCGAGGAGGCCCCTAACCAATCATGCAGCCGCTACTTCCGCTACTTACGACGTTGCTGCCGGTGCTGTACGGCCTGAGCGCCGCCGGGTACGCGCGCGTCTACATCGCCGAGCCGGGTGTGTTCGAAGGGACGCGCGGCCAGAGCGGCGGCCCGCTGCTCCTGCGCGCCGCGGTCTTCGTGCACATCCTCTATCTCGCCGCGCGCGGCCTGATGGAGGGACATCTCCCCCTCGCGTCGGTCTATGACTTTCTGTCAGCCACCGGCTTCTCGCTCGCGGTGGTCTACCTTTATGTGGAGATGCGCGTGCGGATCCGCACCACCGGCATCTTCGTCGTCCCGCTGGTCTTCATGCTGCAGATCCTCGCTTCGGCCTACGGCGTCGCCTCGCCCGCGATCAAGCCGCCGATCAAGCCGATCTGGTTCGAGCTGCACACGCTGGCCGCGGTGCTCGGCTACAGCGCCTTCGTGGTCTCGGCGATCTACGGGATCCTCTTTCTCATCCTCTATCGCGACATCAAGGCGAACCGCGTTTCCCTCTTCTATAGCCGCATGCCTCCGCTGGAGACGCTCGGCCGCATGAACGCGAGCGCCGCGGGGGCGGGGCTCGTGCTGCTGGCGATGGCGATCGGCATGGGCATGGGGTGGGCGCGGCTGGCCGGCGTGGCCTTCCTCTCCGATCCCAAGACGTGGCTCACGATCGTCGCCTGGGTCATCCTGGCCTTCGCCGTGCTGGCCTACCACCGCCTGGGGTGGCGTGGGCCGCGCGCGGTCTACGCATCGCTGGCCGGGTTCACGACGCTCGTCCTCTCGCGGTTCGCGGTGGACCTCTTCTTCCACTCGTTCCACACCTTCCGGTAGGCGGATGGCCGCGACCTCGCGCACGCTCGATCTCTTCTGCGTCGGACTGAACCACGAGACCTCGCCGCTCGAGGTGCGCGACGCGCTCGTCATGAACGACGAGGAAGTGGAGCGCGCGATCCAGGCCCTGCGCGAGCGGGGCGGAGCCAGCGAGGCGCTGGTCCTCTCCACGTGCAATCGGACCGAGGTCTACGCGCGCGGCGCGACGATCGAGGACCCGCCCGCGTTCGTGACGGCGCTGCTCCACGAGATCAAGGGGATGGACCTCTCCGGCAAGGAGGGGCGCTTCCTCTACACCTATCGCGAGCCCGAATCGGTGCGGCATCTCTTCCGCGTCGCCTGCGGGCTCGACTCGCAGATCCTGGGCGAGCCCCAGATCACGGGCCAGGTGAAGGACGCGCTCTCCCTCGCGGCCCGCTCCGGCGGCTCGGGCCCCGTCATCGACCGGCTGCTCGACGCCGCGCTCCGCGCCGCCAAGCGCGCCCGCACCGAGACGGGGATCGGCCGAGGCCCCGTGTCCAGCGCCTACGCCGCCGTGAGCCTCGCGACCAAGGTGCTCGGCGCCCTGGGCGACAAGCGGGTTCTGCTGATCGGCGCGGGCGAGATGGCCGCGCTGGCCGCGGCGCACTTCCGCGACGCGGGGGTGGCGCAGTTCATGGTCGCGAACCGGAGCCGCGAGCGCGCGGACGCCTTCGCCGCCACCTACTGCGCGCGCGTCGTCTCGTTGGAGGCGCTCCCCGTCGTGCTCCCCGGAGCCGACGTCGTGGTGAGCGCGACCTCGGCGCCCGACGCCGTGGTACGCGAGGACATGGTGCGGAACGCGATGAAGATCCGGAAGAACCGCTCGATCCTCTTCTTCGACCTCGCGGTTCCGCGGGACGTCGAGCCGTCGGTGGCCCGGCTCCCGAACGTCTTCCTGAACGACCTCGACGCGCTGGGAGGGATCGTGGCGCAAAGCCTGGCCCATCGCCGGGGCGAGATCCCCAAGGTGGAGGCGATCGTCGAGGAGGAGCTGTCGCGCTTCCTGCGCTGGCACCGCTCGCTGGCGGTCGTGCCCACCGTCACCGCCTTCCGGACCCAGGTGGAGGCGATCGCGCACCAGGAGCTGGAGCGCCACAAAGGGAAGTTCCGCGCCGAAGACCACGCCGCGCTGGACGCATTGGTCCACGGCATCGTGCAGAAGGTGCTCCACCGTCCCACGACCAAGCTCACGAGGGCCGACGAAAAGGCCCCCGAGGGGATCGCCCGGATCGACGCCATCCGCGATCTGTTCGGAATCGAGGAGGAGGATTCCGATGCGGATCGGAACCCGCGGTAGCGCGCTCGCCCTGGCCCAGAGCGGCCACGTGCGCGAGCGCCTGGCGAACGGCGCTCCCGACGACATCCCGCTCGAGGTGATCGAGACCTCGGGCGATCGCAATCCGATGGCCTCGCTCCGCCGGTTCGGCGGCAAGGGGATCTTCACCAAGGAGATCGAGGAGGCGCTGCTGCTGGGGCGCGTGGACCTCGCGGTCCATTCGCTCAAGGACCTGCCGACCGAGATGACCGCAGGGCTCATGATCGGCGCGATGCTCCCCCGCGAAGACCCGCGGGACGCGGTGATCGCGCGCGGGGGAACGCCGATCGAGAAGCTGCCCGCGGGCGCCACGGTGGGCACCTCCTCCCTCCGGCGGAAGGCGCAGCTCCTGGCAAGGCGCCCCGACCTGAACGTCGTGGACCTGCGCGGGAACGTGCCGACCCGCCTGGCAAGGCTGGAAGAGGGCCGTTTCGACGCGATCGTGGTCGCGGCGGCGGGACTCCGCCGCCTGAACCTGATCGACCGCGCCACCGAGCTCCTGGACGACGCCTTCATGCTCCCCGCGCCCGGGCAGGGCGTGGTGGCGATCCAGATTCGCGAAGGGGATCCGGAAACCGCGGCGGCGGTGGGCCGCCTGCACGATCCGGGCGCCGCCGCCGAGGCCGCGGCCGAGCGGTCGCTCCTTTCCGCGCTGGGCGGCGGCTGCCTGGTCCCGATCGGCGCGCGGGCGAAGATCGAGGACGGCACGGTCCTTCTCGCGGGTTTCGTCGGCGATCCTTCGGGACGACCGTCGCTGCGGCGCACGGCGCGCGGTCCCGCCTCCGACCCGGAAGCGGTGGGGCGCGAGCTGGCGGGGATGTTCCTCCACGAGGGCGCGCGCGCCATCCTGGACCGGGCCCGCGGCGACGAGGTCTTTCCGTGAGCGAGACGCGTCCCTTCCTGATCGTGGCGCGGAGCGAGCCCACCGACGACGACCTGATCCGCGCGGCCGAAGCGGAGGGATGCGACGTGGCGCGGCTCGAGCTGTTCGAGACGCGCCCCGGCGGGCAGGTGGACGCGCTCGCGGAACGCTTGAAGAAGGTCGAGCCGGGCACCGCCGTGGCCTGGACCAGCCGTCGGGCCGCCGCGGTGCTGGCGCGGACGGCATTGCCCTCGCGTCGCGCGACGCTCGAGTCGGTGCCCCTGTTTGCGGTCGGGGACGAGAGCGCCGCGCCGTTCCGCGCGGAGGGTCTCGCCGTCTCGGTGCCGTCTTCGGGCATCGGCGCGGGCCATCTAGCCGGACATCTGATCGAGCATGCGCGCGCGCTGGGTCTCAAGCGCGTGCTGTTCCTGCACGGCGATCGCGCGCTCCCCGA
>DATJEJ010000174.1:0-12995 GCA_035496795.1 Candidatus Omnitrophota bacterium | reverse complement strand
ACGGCGCCATCGGCCGCCGCGTCGCGGAGGCCGCGCGGGGTCTGGGCATGAGCTCGCGGGGCATCCGCCGCGGGCCGCTGTCGGCCGAGGACCTCGCCCTCGGCGTGGAGGAACCGTCCGCGCTCGAGGCGCTCCTTCCGGCCGCGGACGTGGTCGTGAATCTCCTCCCGCTCACGGCCGCGACGGATTCCTTCTGGAACGCCGCGCGGCTCGACCGCATGAAGGAGGGATCCACCTTCGTGAACGTCTCGCGCGGCGCGACGGTGGACGACGAGGCGCTGATCGCGGCCCTCGCGCGCCGGCGTCCGGCGCGCGCCATCCTCGACGTCTTTCGCGACGAGCCGCTTCCCGCCGGCCACCCGCTGCGCTCGGCTCCGGGCGTCTGGGTCACGCCGCACGTCGCGGGGATCGGGACCGCGGAGCCGCTGGCGGCCGAGTTCGCCGCGAACTGGCTGCGCTACAGGGCCGGCGCGCCGCTGCAACACCGGGTCGACCGGGCTCGCGGATATTGAGAGGGCCGCGCGCGGCCACGCCGATGGGCCGGTGGGCGCATCCCGGGGAAAGTCCTTGATTCCGGCGCCCCCCTTCTCATAATCGGCTTCGACGCGCGCCGTTCCAAATCGCGAAAGGAGCTTCGCCATGGCGGTTACGACCACCAAGGAGCCGATCGTGAAACAGGGGATGATGTGGGCGATCCACAAGCCGAGCGCGGCGCCGGGCCTCTTCCCGACGACCGTGCCGATCCCCTCGATCGGCCCCAAGGACGTACGCATCCGTGTGACCGCGTTCGCCATCTGCGGCACCGATCTGCATATCGTGGAGTGGGATCCGTGGGCACAGTCGAGGATCCGCCCGCCGCTCGTTCCCGGGCACGAGTTCACCGGCGTGGTGGAGTCGGTCGGCGACGAGGTCTCGCTGGTCAAGCCGGGCGACCGCGTCACGGCGGAGACCCACATCTACTGCGGCATCTGCTACGCCTGCCGCCGCGGGCTCCAGCACCTCTGCCAGAAAGTGCAGATCCTGGGCGTGGACCGTCAGGGCGCGTTCGCCGACTACGTATCGATCCCGGAGCAGAACGTCTGGAAGCTGCACCCCGACATCCCCGAGGAGATCGCCGCGATCCACGATCCACTCGGGAACGCCGTGCACACGGCGCTGGCCGGTCCGGTCGCGGGGCTCCGTTTCGCCGTGTTCGGATGCGGCCCGATCGGGTGCTTCTCGATCGGCGTGCTCAAGGCCGCCGGCGCTTCGTGGGTCGCGGCCATCGACAAGAACCCGGGCCGGCTCGAGCTGGCCAAGGCGATGGGCGCCGACTTCACGGTGGACGTGAACACCGCGTCGGCCTCGGCGGAGGTCCTTCGCGAGACCGACGGCCGCGGCGTGGACGGCATGCTCGAGATGTCGGGGCATCCGCAGGCGTTCAAGGACGGCTTCGACATGCTCGCCAACGGCGGGCGCGTATCGCTCCTCGGCATCCCCTCCAAGCCGCTCGAGATCGACGTGGCCAAGGAGATCGTGTTCCGGGGCGCCGTCGTGCAGGGGATCAACGGGCGCCTCATCTTCGACACCTGGTTCCGGATGGAGGCCCTGCTGCTCACCGGCAAGCTGAACGTGCGGCCGGTGATCACGCACGTGCTCGGCTGGTCGGAGTTCGATCGCGCGGTGGAGCTGCAGCGTTCCGGAAAGGCGGGCAAGATCGTCCTGAAGCGGGACCACCCATGAGCCCCGCTCCCGAAACCATGAAGCCGGCGCACCCGCTCGCCTTCCTCGACGAGGCGCTCGACGGCCTTCGCCGGGAGGGGCTCTACCGGCACCTGCGCATCCTCGCGGGGGAGCAGAAGCCGCGCGCCCGCTTCGACGGACGCGACGTCATCAATCTCTCCTCGAACAACTACCTCGGGCTGACGACCCATCCCAAGCTGCGCGAGGCCGCGATCCGCGCCGTGGAGGAGCTGGGCGCGGGAAGCGGCTCGGTCCGGACCATCGCGGGCACCATGGACATCCACATGGAGCTGGAGCGGAAGATCGCCGCCTTCAAGAAGACCGAGGCGGCCGTCGTCTTCCAGAGCGGCTTCACCGCGAACGCGGGGACGGTGTCGTCGATCCTGGGCAAAGAGGACCTGATCCTCTCCGACGAGCTGAACCACGCGAGCATCATCGACGGGGCGCGCCTCTCGCGCGCCACGATCAAGGTCTTCCCGCATCGCGATACGGACGCGCTCCGGAAGCTGCTCGAAGAGACGACGGAATGGAAGCGGCGCCTGGTGATCACGGACGGCGTCTTCAGCATGGACGGCGACATCGCCCCCCTGCCGGCGATCGCGGCGCTCGCCAAGGAGCACGGCGCGATCATGATGGTGGACGACGCCCACTCGAGCGGCGTGCTCGGGAAGAACGGCCGGGGCACGATCGACCACTACGGCATCCACGGCCAGGTGGACATCCAGGTCGGGACCCTCTCCAAGGCGATCGGCGTGCTCGGCGGCTACGTCTGCGGCTCGAAGAGCCTGATCGAATACCTCTACCACCGCGCACGCCCCTTCCTGTTCAGCACGTCGCATCCACCCGCCGTGGCGGCGGCGTGCATCGCCGCCTTCGAGGTGCTGGAGCAGGAGCCGGAGCGGATCGAGCGGCTCTGGTCCAACACGAAGCGCTTCAAGGCGGGACTCGCGCGGCTGGGGTTCGACACCGGGATCAGCGAGACGCCGATCACGCCGATCATCGTCGGCGAGGCGGATCGCGCGATGAAGCTCTCGGACCTGGCGTTCGAGCGCGGGGTGTTCGCGCAGGGCATCGGCTATCCGACGGTGGCGAAGGGAAGGGCGCGGCTCCGGACGATCGTGACCGCGACCCACACCGAGGAGGAGCTGGATCGGGCGCTCGAGGTCCTGGGCGACGCCGCGCGGAGCCTCGGGATCCTCTCCTGACGGACGGCGCAGGCCCGCTCTACGTCCGCCTGCCGAACTGGCTCGGCGACCTGATCCTGGCCTGGCCGGTCGTCACGGCCGCCGCGGCGCGCGGCGCGATCTTCGCGGGCCGCCCCGCCTTCGAGCCGCTCGTCCTGGCGCGCGCTCCCGGCGCGCGCTATCTCACGGCGGCGCGCACGCGCCGCCTCGCGCTCGCGCGCGAGCTGCGCGCGCTGGAGCCCGGCGAGGCCCTCCTCCTGCCCGATTCCTTCTCCTCGGCCCTGGTCGCCGCGCTCGCGCGCATTCCGCGCCGGATCGGCTATGACGCCGAATGGCGCGGGTTCCTGCTCACGGTGCGCGTCCCGCGCGTCGGAAGCGCCCGCACCGCGCCGCGCGCGGCCGAGTATCGCGTGCTCGCCGAGGCCGCGGGGCTGTCGGTTCCGCCGGGTGAGCCTTCGCTCGCGGCGGCTCCCGGCGAGCGGGCCCTGGGCCTGGCACGCCTGGAGGCGGCCGGGCTCGGGACCGGTCCGGTCCTCGTGCTGGCGCCAGGGGCGGCCTACGGTCCCGCGAAGCAGTGGGGGCCGGAGCGCTTCGCCGCGGTCGGCGCGCATGCCGCGCGCACGAGGGGAGTGGCGCTCGCGATCGTGGGCGCGGGAGGGGACGCCGCGCCCGCGGGGGAAACCGCGCGGCTCGCCGCCGCCGCGGGGGCGCGCGTCGCGAACCTCGCCGGCGCGACCTCGATCCCCGAGCTGGTCGGAATCCTGGACGCCGCGCTCGCGGTGGTCTCGAACGATTCCGGCGTCATGCACCTCGCGGCCGCCCTCGGCCGTCCCACGGTGGGGGTCTTCGGCTCGACCAGCCCGGTCTGGACGGCGTCCGCGGCGCCTTGGGTGACGAGCCTGTACGCCGAATACCCCTGCTCCCCCTGTTTCCGGCGGACGTGTCCGATCGGATACGGATGCCTCCGCTCGATCGAAGCGGAGCAGGGGACAGTAGCGCTGGAGCGGCTGCTGGGGAGGGAGAAGGAGTAGCGGGCTACCGGGGCGAACGCGAGTAGGTCTTGCCGTCCGACTTGTAGAGGTACCGCTGGGACACCGCCTGCACCGTGCTCGCGGAGACCAGCCCGGCGCGCGCGAGGGTCGCGAGCTCTCCGGGATACTTCCCCCGCATCGTGCGGTACGTTTCCAGGGCCAGCGTGACGCGGGCCGCGTCGTCCACGCCCGCGATCTCCGGCGGCGCCCACGGCGCGGGGGTGGCGGAGCGCTGGACCGGCGCGAGCAGGGCTGGCGATCCGTAGACCCCGAGTCCCAGGGAGAGCGCCAGCACCAGGGTTCCGATCGCGAGCGCCAGGGCCCCGCGCGGCTGCGCGGTGCGCGGCGCGGTCGCCGAGGGCATCGGCGTGACCTTGGGCGGGGCGACGCTCAGGGAGATCTCCACGACCCCCTGCTCCAGCAGGTGATGGAGCGCCTCGTACACCTCGAAGTCCACCAGCTTCGATTGCGCCATGATGTCGCGGATGGGACGAAGTCCGTCGATCAGGGGCAGCACCCGCCGCTCGGCCTCGGTCATCTCCTTCGGCGGCACGGCCAGCGCCTTGGGGCGGAGCACCATGGCCGTGGAGGAGAGCTCCTCCTTGTAGCGCGCCATCTCGTCGATGCGACGCATCGACTCCATCAGGAGCCCTTCGGTGTTCAGCCGCACGTTGACCGCGAACTTGGGAACCGTGCGCGAGTCGCCCGAGAAGTGATAGGCGCCGGTCTTCCAGGTGAGGAGCTGATGCAGGGTGTCCTGGATCTGCTCTTCGACCGCGTGCGACAGCTGTTCGCTGGTGAGGTAATTGCCGCTCAGCAGGATGTCGGTCAGCTCGCGGCGGCTCTCGTTCTCGATCGTCTCGACCTGCCGCAGCTGGGGCTCGGTCAGGCGGCCGGTCTTGACCAGGAACGGCTTGAGCGGATCCTTCGCGTTCCGGCGTCGGTCCCGCGTCGAGACGACCTTGCCTCCCTCGAAGAAGATGACGCCCACCTCGTCCCCCGCCGTCAGCTTGAGCACGCCCGACTTCTGCTGCACCGCGATCAGCTGGAGGATCTCGGGAAGGCTGAAATCGTCGAGATTGCCCTGGAGCGCCATCGGTCAGCTCCGTCCCGCGCCGGCCCGCCGCCCCGACCCGCCGCGCGCCGTCCGGGGCTCGCCCGGCGTCAGGCGCTCCACGGTCGCGGTGGTGGTGGCGAAGTAGCGGGAAACCGTGATCGCGTAGGTGAGGAGGAAGAGGAGCAGGAGCGGCGCCCGCTTGGCCCAGTCGCTGCCCGGGATCGGGGAGACGTCGAGCGAGGGGACGAGGGCTCCGTTCTGGATGACGAGCAGTCCCGCCGCGGTCATGACGAGGAGCGCGAAGAACCCCGAGAGGGACGCTCCGCGCAGCATCTGGCCGCCGCCCGGGAGCAGGAAGGTGAGCACCGCCTGGCCGATCGTGCGCCGGCGCGCGGCGGAGCGGTCGCGCCGCGTGAGCAGGAGCCGCGTGAACTCCATCGACTTCAGATCCTTCACGGTGCGGAAGCAGTCGTTGCAGAACGCGCGCTGCTGCATCCGGTGGACGCAGCGGCGGCAGACGATCTTCTGGCAGTTCGAGCAGTGCAGGGTCGCCAGGCTGCGCCCGAGCACCTGTCCGATCCCGGCGAAGATGAGGAAGAGCGCCGGCAGGAAGACCAGCGCGAAGGGCGCCGGGGGCGTGAGCGAGAGGGCGAACCGGAGGTAGCGGTTCTGCTCGATCGTCGCGGGGCCGCGGAGATGCCCGGCGCGCGCGGCCAGGTCCCAGAGCGTCTGGACGGGTGGCCGGGCGTCCATGACCGTGCGATTCAGCTGGGGCGCTCCCATTCTCGTGAAGTCCCGCACCCGGTCGAACGCCAGCGCCGAGGCGCGCGATTGCTCGCGGCTGGCCTCGGCGAAGAGGAGCTGCTTCGTATAGACCTGCGCCAGGTTGTAGTGCGGCTCGACGGCGCCGGGATTGGCGGCGGCGGCCGACTCGTAGAGCTGGCGGGCCCGCGCGTAGTCCTCGCGCGCGAAGTAGACGTTGCCCAGGCCGGTCAGGATCCAGGGGCTGTTCGGCCGGAGCACCGCGGCCAGCGTCAGCTGCTCGGCCGCCCCGTCCAGGTCGCCCGCGCGCCGGCGGAGGGTCCCGAGCGCGAAGGGGAAGAGCGCCTCGTTGGCGTCCCGCGCTTCCCACGCCTGGATCGCGCGCGCGACGTCGGGGTCGTATCCCGACGAGAGCGCCCGGTCCACGAGCAGGCTGGGCTCGTCCAGCCGCGGCGCGCCGGCCCACGGGGCGACGGAGCCGCTCCAGCCGGCCAGCGCCAGCGCCGAGGCGACGAAGAGGAGCACGAGCAGCGCCTCGCGCTTGCCGAGGCGGAAGGAGACGAGCCCGGCGAAGACGGTCGCCGTGGCGGCGGCGCCGAGGCCCCAGAGCGCGGGGGCGATCGCGATCAGGCCCGCGCCGATCCCTCCCACGCGGCTGCCGCGCGCGCCGAGCGATTCCGCGATGACGTGCACGAGGTGGGGAAGGTGTCGGAAGACGATGCCGATCACGGCGAGGAGAAGGCTCAACATCCAGACCACGACCAGCGCGGTGACGGCGTTCGCCAGGAGATGGCGCTGCCAGGGATAGCTGCGCCCCAGGATCCGGAACGCCTCGGCGGCCTCGCCGACCGCGCGCCCCGGCTCCGACGTCAGGAGGAGCCGCGCGATGGTGAAGTGCGGGTCGGGGTAGTCGGGATCGAACAGGGAGGCGGCTTCGAGGAGACGGATCGCTTCGGGACGGGCGCCGGCGGCGTTGCGCTCGAGCGCTTCGCGATAGCAGGCCTGCGCCATCGGCAGGTCGCGCGCGATGCCCCGGTCGTATTTCGTCTCGAGGGCGGAGGCGATGGCGGCGTCGTCGAGCGGCGCGGCGCTGGCGCGCGGCGCTGGCGGAAACGCGCACGCGAGGCACGCGAGGATCGCAACGACCGCGAGTTGGCGGGGGGCTGGCGCCACGGGCCGCACGTTAGGCTCCGGCCCGCCGACGGTCAAGGGAAATGTCCCCCCGCGCATGCTATCCTGAGCGCTCGTTCACCCCCGAGCCACCATGTGCGCATTCCGGAGGAGTCGCATGAGTCGCGAGGCGACGCGCATCGAGGCGCTGCCGTCGAAGATCGGCCAGCCGGTCACGCTGGAGGGCTGGCTGATGAACCGCCGCTCCAGCGGCAAGATCGAGTTCCTGCAAGTCCGGGACGGTAGCGGCGTCGTCCAGTGCGTGGCCGTCCGCTCCGACCTGCCCGAAGAGACCTTCGCGCGCTGCGCATCGGCCACGCAGGAGAGCGCGGTCCGCGTGAAGGGGCTCGTCCGCGAGGACAAGCGCGCGCCGAGCGGCGTGGAGCTCACGCTCACCGACCTCGACGTCGTCGCGCCGAGCAGAGACTACCCGATCACGCCGAAGGAGCACGGAACCCCCTTCCTCCTGGACCATCGCCACCTCTGGATCCGCTCGCAGCGCCAGCACGCCATTCTTCGGATCCGGCACACCGTGGTGGACGCCTGCCGCGACTTCCTGAACCGGGACGGGTTCATCCTCGCCGACGCGCCGATCTTCACCCCCAACGCCTGCGAGGGAACGACGACGCTCTTCGAGACCGACTACTTCGGCGAGAAGGCGTACCTCACGCAGAGCGGACAGCTCTACAACGAGGCCACCGCCATGGCGCTGGGGAAGACCTACTGCTTCGGGCCCACGTTCCGGGCGGAGAAGTCGAAGACCCGCCGGCACCTGATCGAGTTCTGGATGGTGGAACCGGAGGTGGCCTACGCCACCCTGGACGACGTCATGGACCTGATCGAGCGCTTCGTGACGTCGGTGGTGGAGCGGGTGCTGACCGATCGGAAGACGGAGCTCCGCGTGCTGGAGCGCGATCCGGCACCCCTCGAGCGGGTGAAGCCCCCCTTTCCGCGGATCGCCTACGACGAGGCGGCCCAGATCCTGGTGAAGAAGGGGCTGCCGTTCGAAGCGGGGAACGACTTCGGCGGCACCGACGAGACGGTGCTCACCGAGGGCTTCGACCGGCCCTTCTTCGTGCACCGCTTCCCGGCGGCCGTGAAGGCGTTCTACATGAAGCGCGATCCCAGGGACGAGCGCCTGTCGCTGTCCTGCGACCTCCTCGCCCCGGAGGGGTACGGGGAGATCGTGGGCGGGGGTGAGCGCGAGGATGACCTCGAGAAGCTCGCCGGCCGGGTCGCCGAGCACGGGCTTCCCGAGGAGGCCTTCCGCTGGTACCTGGACCTGCGGCGCTACGGATCGGTCCCGCACGCGGGGTTCGGAATGGGGATCGAGAGAGCCCTGACCTGGATCTGTGGCATCGACCACGTCCGGGAGACGATTCCCTTCCCGAGGATGCTCCACCGGCTGAAGCCCTGAACCGGCGGGCGGGTGTCGGGAACGGGGCGTCGGGATGCTATAATTAGGGCGGTCGCTCCCGTCCCATCCCGCTCTGCACCGTCGGAGAACCCTTGCGCCGGCTCCTCGCCCTGCTCCTGGTCGCGCTCGCGTCGGTCCCTTCGTTGGCCGCGCGTCCCCCGGAAGCCCGGGCCGCCGACGGCCGCGCGATCTACCGGATCGTCCCGCCAAAGGGCGGGGCGGCCCGGTTGCTGAGGCTGGGCTTCGACCCGGCCGGCTACGGCCCCGGCTCCTCCCTCGATTTCATCCTGACCCCCGAAGAAGCGGCGCGGGCCCGCTCGCTCGGCTTCACGCCGGTTGCTCTGTCCACGCGCGGGGGACCTCTGGCCGCACCGGCGGCGCCCGGACTGGGGGCCTACCACACCTACGGCGAGGCGCTGGCCGAGATGGCGTCCTACGCCTCGGCCCACCCCTCGATCGCCCGGCTCGACACGCTGGGCCAGAGCCTCGAGGGCCGGCCGATCGTCGCGATCGAGATCTCGGACAACCCCGGCGTCGACGAGGGAGAGCCCGAGGTGCTCGTGGACGGCTGCCTGCACGCCCGCGAGCTGATGAGCGTCGAGGTGCCGCTCTTCGCGATGCGGCGGCTGCTCGACGGGTACGGCACCGACCCGTTCCTCACCCAGATGGTCGACACGCGGCGCATCTGGATCCTGCCGGTGGCGAACCCCGACGGCTACGTCTACGTGGAGCAGCACTCGGGCGGGCAGTCCACCGGCTGGTGGCGGAAGAACCGGCGGCCCAACGGCGACGGCTCGTTCGGCGTCGACCTGAACCGGAACTACGGGTTCGAGTGGGGCTACGACGACGTCGGCTCCAGCCCCACGACGACCTCCGAGACCTTTCGCGGCACCGCCGCCTTCTCGGAGCCCGAGACCCAGGTGATCCGGGATTTCATCGATTCCCGGCGCTTCACGGTGTCGCTCTCGTTCCACTCGTACGGGGACCTGGTGCTTTACCCGTGGGGCTACGACCGGCTCGACGCGCCCGACAACGCCGTCTTCTCGGCCCTGGGCGATTCGATCGGATCGCACAACGGCTACCGCGTGGGGAATCCGAAGTCGAACGCGATCTACCTCACCAACGGGGGCATCGACGACTGGCTGTACGGGGACGCGTCCGACAAGCCGGTCGTCTACGGATACACCATCGAGCTGAACACCGCGGACGAGGGAGGCTTCGACCCGGCCGAAGCCCTGATCGGGCCCACGTGCGAGGCCAACTGGGGCGGCGTGCTGGCGGTCCTCCGTTATGCCGACGAGCCGAAGCGCGTCCTCGGTCCCGCCCGGCCGGAGTCTCCGGCCGTGGTCGTCGGCATGGGCGGGACGGCCCAGATGCGCTGGAGCTATCCCGCGCCCGATCCCGCGAACCCGCCGGCGCGGCACGACGTGCGCCGGATCGCGCAGGTGCTCCGCACGCTCGACGACGCCGAAGCGGGGACGGCCGACTGGGACACCCTCCGCTTCGCCTGGGCCACCGCGCGGAAGGCGGACGGGAGCCACAGCTACGGGTCGGGCTCCTCGGACAACCGTGAGAGCATCCTCACGTCCCGGGCGTCGCTCGACGTGGGCATGGGCGACAGCCTGGTGGCCTGGGCCTGGTGGGATCTCGAGTCCGGGTTCGACTACTGGTACGCGCAGGCCTCCGTGGACGGCGGCGCCACGTGGCACTCGCTCGCCGGCACGCACACCACGAATCTGAATCCCTCGGGGCAGAACGAGGGATTCGGCGTGACCGGTTCGAGCGGCGGCGTGTTCGTGCGCACCGCGTTCAGCCTGCTCCCGTACGCGGGGAGGCAGGCGCTCGTCCGGTTCCGCTGCGTGACCGACGCCGCGAATCACGGCGAGGGCCTCTACCTGGACGACATCAACCCCGATCCGCGCTACGCGGGGGTCCAGACGTACGACACCGGCAGCCCCGACACCGTCTTCGCCATCACGCCGCTCCCCACGCAGTCCACCTGGTTCCAGGTCCGGGGACTCGACGGGGAGGGGCAGCCCTCCAACTGGAGCGCGCGCGTCCTCTTCTCGCCGAACGTCGCCGGCGTGACGGCGGCGGCCGCTCCCCGGGTGGACCGGCTCGCCGGCATCGCCCCCAATCCCGCGAACCCGAGGGCGGATGTCCGCTTCAGCCTGTCGGCGGGAACGCCGTCGGCGTGGCGTCTCGACTGCTTCGACGCGTCGGGGCGGTGGATGGGCCGGATCGCCGAAGGGCGGGACGACGGCTCGGGGGGCGACCGAAGGGCCGCCTGGAGCGCCCGCGACCGCGCCGGAAGGGACCTCCCGAGCGGTATCTACTTCATCCGCCTCGTCCACGGCGCCGCCCGGCGCACCGCCAAGGTGGCGATCGCCCGCTGAGCGCGCTCCCCGGCGGCTCGGCGTCTCCCCAAGTGCCTTTTTGAGTTGACACTCGCTGACCCCGCGCCCTACGTTCCCGTCTCATTTCGCGCGGAATCAACAGGGTCCCGTCGGGGTACAGGGATCAGTGGACAGCCCCGCGACGGCGCGGACCGCGTCGGCAGGAAGTCTCGGCGTTGACAGGGGTTCCCCGGACGGATACTCTGACCTCGTGCGTGGTGTCGACCGGGCGCTCCGCGTCCGGGCTCTCGCGGTGGCCCTCGTGCTCGCCGCCCTGGTCAGCGGATGCGGCCCGAGGTCATCCCCGCCGCGCGACGAACCCCCCTCCACACCGATCGTTCTCGCCGGTGCCGAGTACGTCGGACCGCTCTTGCGGGCTGAAATCCTGGCCTTTCGCGAGCGCTATCCGGCGTCGGACTCGATTCGCGTCGTCACGAGCGGTTCTGCCGAAGGAATGGAACAGCTGGTCAACGGAGACGTGAGCATGTCGGTGCTGTTGCGCGATCTGACCGATCCGGAGGCGGAGGCCGCGGTTCGCCGCGAGGGACTCCAGACGTTTCCGTTTGCCTGGGACGCGGTCGCCGTCATCGTGAATCCCGCCTCGCCGCTGGAGCAGCTCTCCCGCAGCGAGCTCGGCTGGATCTATTCGGGCTCGACCTCGGCGTGGGCCGATCTCGGATGGAAGGGGGGAGGCCCGATCATCGCGCTGACCAGCGGCACCCGGCTCGGCATGTACGCCTACGTGGAGCAGACCCTGCTGAACGGCGGGTCCTACGCCAAGACCGTCTACGCGCCGCCCACGGAGGAGGAGGTGGTGGACGTCGTCGCCACGCGCCGCAACGCGATCGCGTGCGTCTCGCGCCCCTACGCGGAAGCCGCGGGCGATCGGGTACGCGTGCTGCGGATCGCCCAGGCCAAGGGGCTGCCGTACATTCCGCTCACGCGGGAGACCGTTCTCCAGCGCACCTATCCGCTGCTTCGGAGCATCGCTCTGGCGACGCCCGCGAAGGTGCGGGAAACCGCGTCGGAGCTGATCACGTTCATTTCGGGAGTCGACGGCCAGGCGATCGTCGCGCGCTACGGCTACGCTCCCGCTACCGTGCCCATTCGGATCGTCCGGACCGCGGAGGAGGCAGAGTGAATTCCGTCCCACGTCGTATTGGTTTGGTGCTCCTCGTTCTCGGTCTCTCCGCCTTCGCCGCCGCGGCCTGGGCCCTCAACGGATCGGACCTGATCAAGCAGGGCGTCACCGCCCTGAAGGACGGCAAGGCGCAGCAGGCGCTGGACATCTTTTCGCGGGCCCAGAGGCTGGAGCCCAACAGCCCCAAGCCGCACTACTACATCGCCTCCGCGCTCGAGCGGATGAACAACGCGGACAGCGCGCGCGCGGAATACGAGACCGCGATCCGCATGGATCCGAAATACACGGAGGCGCTGACCGGGCTCGGGAATCTGCTCCGCAAGCAGGGGAAGATCCCCGAGGGGACCGAGAAGCTCGAGGCCGCGGTGAAGTACGACCCCAAGGACCCGTCCGCCCTCTACTCGCTCGGGACCGCGTACCTGAAGGACAAGAAGTACGACGAGGCGGAGAAAGTGTTCCGCAAGGGCACGCTCTTGAAGACCGGCCGCGCGCAGTTCCTCGCCGGCACCGCGCTGGCCCTCGAGGGCAAGGGACAGATGAAGGAGGCGGAGGAGATCTTCATCCGCGCCCGGGAGACCGATCCGACCAACCTGCGCGTCCGGCTCGAGCTGGGCGGATTCTACGAGCGGAAGAAGATCCCCTTCCTCGCCGTTCCGGAATACAAGAAAGCGAAGGAGCTGGATCCGAAGAACGCCGAGTACCACTACCTCTACGGCCGCGCCTCGGTCGGCATGAGCGAGTTCAACGAGGGGCTCCGGGCCTTCGTCGAGGCGAACAACGTCGATTCCACGTTCGCGCCGGCCTACCTCGAGTCGGGCCGCCTGTTCTATCGCGCGAAGCGCTATCCCGAGGCGGTGGAGAAGTTCTCGAAGTACGTCGAGCTGATGCCCGACGACGCGCAGGGTTCCCTGGAGCTCGGGCGCGCGCTGTCCTACAGCCGCGATCCGGCGGAACGGGCGATGGCGATCGGGAATCTCGAAAAGGCGCTCGAGAAGAAGCCGAAGGACAAGGAGATCCTGGGAACGCTCTGCAAGCTCTACTCCGAGCAGGGGGACGAGGGGAAGGACAACGCGATGAAGGCGTGCACCCAGTACGCCGACGTCGCCGACACGCTG